>JANMVA010000559.1:0-5468 GCA_031392195.1 Saprospiraceae bacterium
ACTGGGTCTGTTAGCACAAGAGCTAGAACAAGTTCTGCCTGAAGCAGTGGCCAGAGGTTCCGACTATAATGAAGAAAACGAAAGCACTGAATCAGATCGCATCGGAGTGTATTATTCTGCTCTCATCCCCGTACTGATCAAAGCCGTTCAGGAACAACAGGAACAAATAACACAACTCCAGGCAGAGATCAATCTTCTGAAACAGAAATAGTATTTCACAATCCCCACATCATGCAACTCGAAAAAGCATTGCAGTGGATCTGGCTGATGATCCTGTGTGTTCCTCATCTTGCAACATCGCAAGGGAACAAAACACCCTGGGTAGAATTCGGATCCTCCATCAGGGCCACTGCAACGGCTTATCATATCACCAGTGATGATTTCAGGCAAGAACCCTTTTCATATTTCCTTCACGGCACACCTCATGTGCGCATCAAAGGATTTGAGATTCCGGTCAGTTTTATTTTATCAAATCATCAACGCAGCATTCAGCAGCCATTCAACCGGATCGGAATCGCACCCCAATACAAATGGGCAAAAGCATATCTCGGTTATAATACAATGGCCCTTTCCAAATACACATTTTCAAACAGGCAATTTCTCGGCGCAGGAGTAGAACTCAATCCAGGGAAACTGCGTCTCGCTGCATTATACGGCCGATTACAAAAAGCGATACGCGAAGACTCTTCAGGGGCAGCTGAATCGAATTCTTTTCTGTTGCGACAGAGCCTGCCACGATTTGAGCGAAGAGCATTCGGCGGTAAAATCGGTTTCGGTACAAATGAATCCCACTTCGATATCATCGGCATGAAAGCATTTGACGTGAGCACACCGGATGATCCGGAAGACACTTTGAATGTGCGACCGCAAGAGAATGTGGCTTTAGGCATTAAATCCCAATTCAAATTGTGGAAAGATTTCCAGATCAAATTCGATGTTGCGTCCAGTGTATACACACGCGATACATCTTCCGCGGCATATGAATTAAACAATGGTCTTTCATGGATCGGAAATATTCTTGAGCCCAAACAATCAACACAGGTATTATTTGCAGGAGAAGCAGGTATCGGATACAAACGACCTACCTGGGGACTGCAGATCAATTACAAACGCATTGATCCCGATTTCAAATCGATGGGCATCTATTATCTGCAATCCGATATTTCACAATGGACGATAGCTCCTAATGTCAACCTGCTGAATAAAACGCTTCGCATCCGCGGACAACTCGGAATACAAAAAGACAACCTGTATGAAACACGTCTGGCGACCAGCAAACGTCTCATCACTTCGGCACATGTGCAGTGGAATCAAAGCAAGACATTCCAGATCGGAGGTTTCTATACGAACTTCGGATTGACACAAACACCCGGACTAAAAGCACTCACAGACAGCACGCGCATCAGCCAGGTCAACGGATCATATGGTATCAGTCCTTCTGTTTTTCTGGCCGGTGAGGTATGGCAACACCAGTTTTTTGGCACGTTGAGCTTTAATAAACTTTCATTCAACAAATCTGCCATCATCGTGACGAATGACATTGATACACGCCAACTAAACCTTGGATATACGTTATCGCCTCTTTCATCTAACAGGTTTTCTATCGGCGCACTTCTTACTTCACTTCAAACAGATGCCGGTACCACAACTACTTCCAGTAACGGACTTGGTGGTACAGGCACCTACTCAGATGCCAAAGGAATATTTACAGCCGGCGCACAGATGCAATATTTCATCAACAAGCTGGATGAAAATGAAAATGGTAACTCACTGGTCTTCACAACAGATCTGAATTACCAGATGACGAAGCAAATGGAATTTTTCTTTCTCGGTCAATTTATAAAACACAAAACCCCCATCAGTGAAGGTTCATTTACGGAAAAACAATTTACACTGGGACTCCAACTCAATCTTTAAAATATGAAAACATTGCGCAAAACAAATATCCGGATATGGTTGTGTTGTTTGGTTTCTTGTCTGACATGGTTTCAGTCCCATGCACAATCAGGAGATGAGGTAGTGGTCTCAATCATCATCCCGCCACCTTACAGCCCGTATCTGCAGGACTACCTGCAGTATGAAAATAAAATGGTGATCCAACTGCAGAATACAACGACACAAACATTATCGTTGAAGCTGATCGGATCAGTGGAAGGTGATAACGGGATATCATTGCGTACAGATGCAGATTATTTACCGGCATCTCCAGTTACTTTGCTGCCTGGCGCTTTGATGCGTATTCCTGCATCATCACGTTCGCGCAGTTTTCTGGATCCGGACAACCTCATCTTTGAAGGGCCCGGTGATCTGGAAACGCAAATTTTAAAAGATGGTATCCTGCCCGAAGGTCTTTACAATATCTGTATCCAGGCTATTGATTATAACACCAACTTACCGTTGTCACAGGAGGATCCGGCAGGTTGTGCTTTACTCCCTATCAGTTATCCTACACCTCCGCAATTAGTGAGTCCTGAATGCGAAGGGATTTCAGATGACCGTATGCCATTCTTTCAATGGACATTACCTGGTGGCAACACAGGTAACGCTGCACTCTTGTATGATCTGTTTATTGTGGAATGGTTGCGCGGTACGAATCCTCAAGACCTGATGCAGCTCGCTGTTGATTATCAGGCAGGCAATGCAATTGTCAAGCGCGACATCGCATCTCCCGCATATCAATATCAACCATTTGACATCAGGCTCGCGCCTGGTAAAACTTATTTGTGGGCTGTCAAAGTGAAGGACCGCCTGAAAAAAGTAACGTTTGAAAACAATGGTTTGAGTGAAATATGCAGTTTCACCATTGGGATGCCACAGGAAGAAGACAGCGATATGTATATCATAACTCCCGGTGATAATGACATGCAAATAGTGCAAAACAAAACGTTGATCAAAGGTCAGCTCAATTATAAGTTCCCCGGAGCAACATCGATCGCCATGGAAATGGTCAACCGGAATTTAAGTCCGGGAACGGGAAGTGTAGGGTACAGTATGGCCGAAGAAAATCCATATGAATTCGGTTCTTTTGATGACCAGATGATGATGGCCCTCACACCAAAAAATTATCTGGATGCTTTTCCTGTTTCAAAAGACAACAGTCATCCGTTGAAATCAATGACGGTCAAATTGATCGAGGGCTGGGTGATCATGGATTGCAATGTGACTTATAATCCCGGTGGCTACACAGAACATAAAGATTTTTTTATACTGCCCGATGATCGTTTCAAGCCAATGGGAATGGGTGGCTATTCTCTCCTTGTGACCGTTGATGGCATTACAGAACCAGGGTTAGAAAATCCTTTGATGCTGGGAACAGGCGATCTCAACGAACCTGCTTATAGTCGCGTGCTCGCTGTAGACAGGACGGATGAGAATGGAAACTTTTCCTTGCGCTTTACTCAATCTACTCCCGGTTTTCATTTTCTCAATTATAATGGAAATGCTTCGGTCTACATTGGTTGTGATGATCAGGATATACCTGAAGAACACAATGATTGGGTACACCCTCTGGATAAGCAATCTAACCCATGGGAAATTTATTATGATCCTGCAGATTTAGTTGGCAATCCTTCTGATATCGTGGGTAACCCTGCCGATATCGTGAGTAACTCTATCGACTTGCAGTCAAATATGTGGGGTGACCCGCATCTGGGTGACCTTGGCGGCAATACTGTACCGCGATCCGGATCGATTCAAACGGGCCCCGGCCAGGCAGGTTACAACGAGGTGATTATCTCGGGTGGTAGATTGGTAAAGGTTCTTCGTCTTGAAGTTTCATCGCCATTCTACTATTCACCCGATCTGATTTTCTGGACTCATCCCGGTGATACATTAGAATTGCCTGACCAGGTTTCCTATGTCAAATCATTTGATCTGGACATGGAAGTCATCGGAGGACAATGGGAAGGCGGAAACTATCAGTACATCGATTTGGGTTTGCCTGTTGAAGGTCTCGATGTTTTGGTGAGCAGAAGAAAAGAAGGGCTTCCTAAAGAAATACCCATGGAAGAAGGACAGGCTTTGCGCGATTATGAAGGTGAAGAATCGTCAGACTGGCAAATCATGGATGATATGATGTCAGGAGGTCCGGATACGGATGCTGAATATGACTCTGTGTCCATCAAGACAACTGAAGATTTGGGAATTGCATTCCACAAAAAACTTGTTGCAGGACATCCTTATTACATCGAAGGTGCAACACCCAAGGATGGTATTTACTATTACCGATTTCCCCTTGCAGCAAAACAATATGAGGTATTCGAATCAAATGGTTGTGAGGTCAATCTGTCGATGAACCTGAACAGTTTTTGCCAGCATAAACCCATCTATATAAAAGATGTGATGACAGCTTTTCCATTAAGGCCACGCATTTTTGGCCGGACAGTGACTAAGACCTTAGATGATAAAGAACCATTACAGAATGTCAGAGTCATCCTCAGCCAATATGCAAACAATGAGCTAGTAGATGAATTTGAAACACTCTCCGACCATTATGGGCACTTCTCATTTGACAACCTCCCGGTGAACGATGAAAATCAGAACGGTTATCGTTGGAGGATTTTATTCCTGATCGATGGCTACAATGGTGTGGTGAAAGGGCCTGAAACCATGAGGCCGGGTAGACAGTGGGATCTCGAAGATGTTGAGATGTTTCCTTTTGGCAACCTGACAGGATACGTACGCGACGAAGATGGAAAGCTGGTTCGGGCGTTAGTACGGTTGGCTGATGGCCCGCATATTCAGACCACACTCGTAGTTCCTCCGGCCGGCATGACGGAGTTCTGTGGCTCTGTCAATGGATTTGGGGATGCAATGAATGAGACAACACAAATTTTCAATATTGGAGTTTCGAATGATGGCATTCAGGGACAGATTAGTCAGGCAGCAGAGTTTAAACTTCCGGCACAATCAGGGAATAACAGGATGCTTGTCATCATCCCGTTGCCTGAGCAATATTACCAGGATACATGCTATGTGGATGTAGAAAGCCTTCCTTCTGATGAATTTCAGCAACTGGGCTATATCACAGTAAAAGAAAAATTACACCGGATCATCTTTGGTGTGAAAGGGCCAACTGGCCTCATTGCTAAGGCTCGCATTAAAGTGGATGAACTGGTCAGAGAAACTAATGAACTGGGAGGTGCTGCATTCAGGTTTGCTTCCCCTGAAGCTTACTATCGTGTGCGGGTTGATCCGGATTTACCAACACTGGTTCCGATCGATACCATCATGCACATACCGATCAGCAAAGAATATCTGATACACACATTTCATTTAAAAGAGGGGCGCAAGATGAGGATCCAGGTCGTTTTAGATCAGTCGGGTAATGAACACCAAAGCAATATACCTATTTCAATTGCCGGTGCTACTGTACAGACTTTATTATCAACATCATCTACGGGCAATAATTATATACAATGTATCACAGATGCTGATGGTATATGTACGCTTGAAGGTGTGCCAACGTC
>JANMVA010000576.1:0-3599 GCA_031392195.1 Saprospiraceae bacterium
GACCTGTTTAAAGACGATGAAGGATTCCTATGGATCGGCGTTCACTTTGGTTCGCGTGGCTTTGGTCACAAGACCACAACCGGCTTCATTGCTTTGTCTTTAAAAAGGTCTACAAAATGATTTCCGCTTCCGACAGTGCCGAGCTGTGCGGCTGCGAGGTCGAGCATTTTGCGTTGGGGTTTAAAATCGGCTGCTGCAATCTTTTCGAATACAGGATGATCGACGGGTTCGTTGTTGGGTCGACCGACACCAAAAGATATTCGTCTGAATATTTGGTCCATGATTTTGGGGACGTTGATGTCTTCTGCTTTGATGGTGGTGCGGACGGCCATGTTGCCGCAGGCAATATCGAAGCCGACGCCGGAGAGTGAGATGTGATTTTTGTAAGCAACGGCGCCTCCAATCGGGTGTCCGTATCCGTAGTGGGCGTCTGCTGTGAGAACGGCGATGTCATCTTCGCCGATGCAGTTTTTGATTTGGGCGATGGATTTGGCATCGATGAGGTGTTCGCCAAAGATGGTGAGGTTATGCATGGTGATAGGAACAGAGTACGATGAAGGTAGGTTTTAAAACATTTAGAAAAACAAGGAAAGAATGTCTTGTAGTGAATTCTGGAAGAGTTGTAATTCGTGGGCAAAACCGGAAGGGGTAATAAACATATTGTAAATATCCGTAGACCAATGCAGGAGAGGTTAATAAACATATTGTAAATATCCGTAGACCCAATATTTATAAGCCTTCCAGGTCTCTTCACTAATTCATGACCATTCAATTTTAAAAGAATATTCAAATCCTTTTAAGGAATTTGCGCAAATGTTTCTTAACCAATTTTATAGTCTTGGAATCGACCGAATAGATTATCCTTGGAAATTCTTCGGCATACTGAACCAGGTGTTTTTTTCTCAATTTCTCCAGATGATTCGACATAGCTGGTTGCGAAAGCGGGTGATATTTCATTAGCTCCTCAACAGAACTAGGTCCATACAGCGTTAAATGCTCAATGATCTTGATTCTCGCTGAATGAGCAAACGCTTTTGAAAATTCACTTACAATTTGAGTCTCCTTAGGATAGAGATGATTTTTGGAAAATGCCATAATTTTTATTTTTTGTTTTCAACGATAAAGCCCGTAAACATTGGGTCTACGGATATCTACAATATGTTTAGGGCTATTGTCATATCCTAATGTATCGAACCACCCCAAACGTTACCGCATTCCTCAACTATTTTCTGTGATTCTTAAATTTTAACAAAAGACCATAACCGCCTAACTCAAACTTTATTCGTTGAATGGTTATTCACTTCACAATTCCAATATCTCTTTTTAGTAATATTGCATCCTCAATCCCTACATGATGAAATCTCTCCACATCCTTTTCGCATCCTTCGTACTTAGCCTGTTATTATTATCCTGCAAGCCTGAAGTCAAAGTGGAAACCGAAATAACATCCAACCCAGTCGAAGAAATGTCCTACGACTCCGCCCTCGCCATGAAACTAGGCGCAGATGAATATGGTATGAAACATTACGTCATGGCATTCCTGAAATCAGGACCAAACCAGGAAATGGATTCCGCCCAGGCAGCACAGCTTCAACGCGCTCACCTCGATAATATATTCCGAATGGCTGATGAGGGCAAACTGGCCCTTGCAGGACCTTTCCTTGATGGAGGCGAATTACGTGGTGTATATGTTTTCAACGTCGCAACTATTGAAGAAGCCAAAGCATTGACCGAAACAGATCCAGCTGTCAAAGCCGGTATACTCGTCATGGAGTTGCATCCCTGGTATGGCTCAGCTGCCGCATGCATGATCAACGATCAGCATAAACGCGTAGCGAAAAAGCAGATCTAATTGAAGGCCTTTAGGATCTTCCCGGTACCGGCGTAGGAGTTTGTGTTTGGTTGCGGCCCTGGCCCTGCGTTTGCCGGTAAAGTTCGAAACGAGTCATTTGTTGCTGTGCCGGAAAATAATTATTGGATCGATCAATATCTGCCGTTTCGAGATAAGGATCGAGATTGATCTGGCTGATGATTTTGTCCGTGATAAATACTTTTGAAACCTCTTCATTGTTGCGACGCCAGATCTCTGCCGGAATGCGAATGTCTTCTTCCGTACCATCTTCATAAATAAATTTCAGGATGACCGGCATGGGCAGCCCTCCTTTATTTTTAAATGTCACTGTATAATAATTCTTTCCTTTTTCCACAACTGCCTTTTCTTCCGGTGTCAGTTTTGCCAAATAGGCATCATATGCTTCTTTCGCTACTTTCTGATCATCCGTCTCTGTGTATTGATCACGTAATGAGGGATCAATTTCATCCTGTGTTTCTTTAATTTCATCACGATTACGCTGAGACGAGATGCCATGCGGATTTTTTGTGATCCATGTTTCTTCATGCGTAATCATACCCGGATCTTCAGGCCTGTCTGCACGCTGCCATTTCACTTCTCCCAACTCAATGTCAACAGGCTCGGTCGTGTAAAACCATCCTCTCCAAAACCAATCGAGATCGACGGCAGATGCATCTTCAATGGTCCGGAAAAAATCAGCCGGTGAAGGATGCTTGAATTTCCAGCGCAGGGCATATTCTTTAAATGCTTTATCAAAAAGATCGCGTCCCAAAATAGTCTCACGAAGAATATTTAATGCCGTGGCGGGCTTAGCATAAGCATTGCTTCCAAGACTTTGGATATTTTCTGAATTTGACATGATAGGCTCGAGTAATGCCTGATCACCTTTCATGTAATCGACTATCTTAAATGCAGGTCCGCGTCCGGAAGGATAATCTCTCTCCCATTGTTGTTCAGTCAAAAATTGAACAAAGGTGTTCAGTCCTTCATCCATCCATGTCCATTGCCTTTCATCCGAATTGACGATCATCGGAAAATAATTATGCCCGACCTCGTGAATGATGACCCCGATCATTCCATACTTCTGTCGATCGCTGTAAGTACCGTCTTCATTGGGTCTTCCGCCATTGAACGCAATCATGGGGTACTCCATGCCGATGTTATTCGTATGAATAGACCATGCTACGGGATAGGGATAATCGAAGGTGTAATGCGAATACCATTTCAATGTATGGGCAATCACTTTGGTAGAATATTTTTCCCAAAGCGGGTTTCCTTCTTTCGGATACATGGACATGGCGAGGACATCCGGACCGGCAGCTTGTTTAACGGCCATCGCATCCCAGATAAACTTCCTGGATGAAGCGAATGCAAAGTCACGCACATTCGTCGCTTTAAAGTGCCATGTCTTTTCAGTGGTAGCCCGCTGTGATTCTTTAGCAACAGCATCCTCTTGAGAAATGATGACCACCGGTTCGTTGTATGTAGTCTTCGCAGCGGCTAATTTTTCCAATTGTACTTTGGTTAAAACTTCTTTTGCATTTTGAAGCGTGCCGGTTGCAGCAACGGCATGATCAGAAGGTACGGTGATGCTCACATCATAATCCCCAAATACAAGAGTGAATTCACCGCTACCTAAGAACTGTTTATGCTGCCATCCATTGATGTCGTCATACACACACATACGTGGAAAAAACTGGGCGATGGCATAGAGATAATTGCTGTCCTTCGGAAAAAATTCATATCC
>JANMVA010000044.1:0-13202 GCA_031392195.1 Saprospiraceae bacterium
TGTTGGAAAGTAAATAATAGAAGCACCCTAAAGAGGGTGCTGACTTTATGCTGACCGGCTTCCGTTCCTTTCCCGGACAAATAAAGGGGTTGTAGCAATTTGGAATAAGTAGAGCATGTGCTGACGTGATGGAAAAGCGATTACTTTCGTTTACACTCGTATATAAACGTTTATTTACGGATGAGGAGTATGGTGTTGTTGGTATTTACAAGTTAGATGCAACTTCCCAATGATCTTCATTTATAAGAGAACATAACAAAAGGTGGTTAATGAGTATGATGAAAACGTCTGGTAGTAAACGTGATCGGATTCTCAATGGTCATTATGATGAAGATCGACACCTTCAAAAAATATGCTACCAGAAGAACTTCCAGCTCATGAAAGTATAAAATCAACATTCAAATTCTATGACAATAAAATAAATTTCAGTCTATTGGTTAGGTTCTTGCGAAACCAAATTGGACACGATTGGGATGATGTTCATGCGGAGATCATCAGCAGAATTCCCACAAAATTACTAGACTATAATGAGATGATTTATTGGTTCGTTGCTGATAAAGTGGAGATCATGGATGGAAGATTGTGGAATAAAAAGACACAAAAGTTTATTTGGAATGGGGACTCAGTTGAATCTAAACCATATGAACAAAGTATGGATATGCCAGAATGGAAAGAATTTTATGTGGATCCAGCTACAAACAAACTTATGCATATCCAACAGAAATCAATTAAAATAAGACCTGAGACAGAATAATGGTACTTGCCTGCATCTAACATTGGATGCTCATAAGCAGGGCTTTCAACATTGAGAATGAAAACGTAAATTTGGACAAAGGAGCCCTGGAGACAGTCTCAAACATAGTCGGTCTGCGTACGAGCATCCTTAGTCGATATAAGCCTTTTGCATAACCTAACCAACAATAAACAAATAATACACTGTGAAAACAAAGACAACGAAAAATATACTACTCTTTTTATTATCCGTACTTGGTCTGGGAGCTATTTTTGGTGGTGGGGTATTAATAATATCTCCTTCAGGTAAGATGTTCGGAATGCCTCTTTCAATGCTTGACAATTCACCTTTCGATAATTTTTTAATTCCTGGAATTATTCTATTTAGTTTGCTTGGATTGGCTCCCATAGGGCTGACCTTAGCATTAATTAAAAGACCAGAAAGTAATTTTGCCGAGCTGTTTAATTTCTATTCGGATATGTATTGGGCCTGGACATACTCAATTTATGTTTCTTTTGCTCTTATTATCTGGATTCAACTAGAGATGACATTTCTCCGAGCGGTTCATTGGTCACATACACTCTACATGTTTTTTGCTATTTGTATTTTATTTGTCGCTTTATTACCAAAAGTTAGAAATTTATATAAAAAGCAAGTAGTAACAAATGAATGAAAAACGACTTATAACATCGGATGTAGGCAATGGCGAATATCGAAGTATTTAAATAATTTTACATAGACGGGGAAATGGCTAACCGGAAAATATGTAAGTTGAATCGCCACTGCCTACATCCCTGTGCGTTGTAGCGCATAAAATGAAACCAACCGCGAACGAAAGATGGACAGGTACATTACGAAATTTTATTCCCGTTCATTAAAAGCTCATTCAGACAGGCAAGAATATCGGCCATGGCAAGTATGACAACTTGTCTTAACTCTTTTGCTACGCATCTTAACAATTTAGATGGAGATTTATAGGATGACTTTTAAACAATTTGACTTGACAACCTAATTATTTAAAACTAATTCAGTATCTTTTAAAAGAATTACTTTATGAAAAACTCAAATTAGACCACATTTAAAAAATGAATTATTTAACCTAACTTATGCCCAGCTTCGCTATAGTTATCCGCCCTCGTCGGGCGGCCATGATCGTGGATGTCGCGAAACTTCTATCGGAAAGAAACCTCATTTTCGGCTTACTTGAGGTTGACGTAACCAACGTGCGCCACCGCCTACGGGAGCTTAATACAGAAGGAGTCGAGTTTTCCTTCACCGCTTATATGACAAAGGTGATAGCAGACTGCGTCACACGTCATCCGCAAACACAAGCTATGCTCCATGGTCGCCGTCGAATGGTAGTGTTTGAAGATGTCGACATCTCCTTACCGGTGGAAAAACTGATTGGTGGACTACGTCAACCGCTTCCGCTGATAATTCGAGAGTGCAACAAGAAGAGTGTACGCAAGATCCACCAAGAAATACAGGCATTCAAGAGTTTTTCAATAACTGACGAGAAAGAATATTTCAAACAACAGCAGCACCTTCCCGAAATAGTTCAGTCGATATACTATCATTTGCCAAAGAGTTTGCGTCTCGCTATATTAAGACATCTGCTATTTAACCCGTTTAGTGCTAAGCGATATTCAGGGACCGTGTTCGTCACGACAGTGAATGCAGTCGGAAACGTCAAAGGCTGGGCCTTGCCTTCGCGGCCAAACTGTAACCTTTCAGTTGCGCTTGGGTCAGTAGTCGAAAAGCCATGGGTCGTTAATGGGGAAATCAAGATCAGGCAGATTCTGAACCTTACGATATCCATGAATCATGACGTGATAGACGGAGTACAGGCATATCAATTCACACAAGATCTAGTCAATGAAATTGAAAACAATACCTCCACTCTCATGGAGTCAAACTATGACTGACAAGGAAAGAATCCAGGGGACTCTCGACGCATACCGTGACGAGATACGGACTAAAAGTCCAAAGTCATATTCGATCTGGCAGCAGAACCGCACGGTCATGCCGGCGGGTGTCGGGAGCCTCTTCCGGTTGGCTGATCCGTTTCCCATGGTCGTCAAGCGGGCGAAAGGCACTAGGCTATGGGACGCGGATGACAATGAATATCTGGACTTCATGCTTGGCTTCGGCGTCATGATCCTTGGGAATGCACCGGAGGAGGTCGAAGCGGCGATCAAAGAGGCATTGCCGCGTGGGACTCATTACGGACAATGTCATGAGCATGAGTATGCGTTCGCAAAGTTGTTCTGCAATATGGTGCCAGGCGTTGAAAAGGTGACCTTCTGCAACTCGGGGACCGAGGCAACCATGTTCACGCTGCGGCTGGCTCGGGCTACGACAGGGCGACCCCTGATTGCGAAGTTCGAGGGTGGTTACCATGGAACGCATGATCTGTTAGCCGTGAGCTTTGGTCGTCCCCGCCCAGGACCTGATATGAGTGGCTACATTGAGGATCCAACGGCAATCCCCGAAAGCCCAGGTCTTGCCGAGGGCGCATGGAAGGACACCATCGTCCTGCCTTATAATCACCCCGCCGCCTTCGACAAGATTCGTCGCCATGCAGACCGATTGGCCGGTGTAATTATCGAGCCAGTGCAAGGCGCGGCTGGCACAATACCGGCTGACAAGGAATTCCTGACAGAGTTGCGCAGGGTCACCCGCGAGATCGGAGCTTTTCTCATCTTTGACGAAGTGATCACCGGTTTCCGTCTAGCTCCAGGAGGGGCACAAGAGTTCTACGGCGTAATTCCTGATGTGAGCGCCTTCGGCAAAGCCGCTGGCGGTGGACTTCCCTTTGGGGCGATTGGCGGAACGACCGAGGCCATGCGCCTGATGGAATACGATACTGACTTTGAACATGCGATTCTTGTGGCAGGCACATTCAACGGGAATCCTATGGTTACGGCAGCCGGGACCGCTGTCCTACAATGTCTAAGCCAGAATCCGCACCTGTTTGCTCGAATAAATGCGATGGGCGAGCGCTTTCGAAGCGAAATTAACCAGTTTGCGGAGGAGGAGAACTATCCGGCTACAGCAACAGGTGCTGGCTCCATGTTTTCGATGCACGCGATAAGCGGACCCGTAAACAGTGTACGAGATTTGCGCCAAGTGAATCGCGCCGCCAACGCCGGCTTGAGTCTGTTGTATCGCAAGAAAGGGCTGCACATAACGCCTAGTCACGGGTTCATTAGTGTGGCGCACACAGACGCGGATATCACACACTTGATCGAGATCCACAAAGCTGCAATGAAGGAACTGAGGGCGCAAGGCGTGTGGTGATGCGGGAGTCTGATGAATCATACTTTGGCCGGAAATGAAAGTATAATACTCGAAGAACACTTATGCCAAAATTGAAAATTCGAGACGTATCTCTCTTCGTGAAAGTCGTTGGACAGGGATTTCCCCTGTTACTTATGCATGGCGGTCCTGGATTGGACCACGCGACTTTGTTATCCCTATTGCCTTGTGCAAATCAATTTACCCTCATCTTCTATGATCATCGCTGCAACGGTCGTTCAGAAGGGGCGGCTGTCTCATCAATGACTTGGGAAAACCTTGCAGCTGACGCAGAAGGTCTGCGTGAAAAGCTTGGCTTCGACAAGTGGGCGGTTCTCGGCCATTCATTTGGCGGCATGGTGGCGATGGAGTATGCACTCCGTTATCCAAAAAGCCTCTCGTATCTACTATTATTGGATACCTGCGGAGACACACAATGGGTGCAACGCAATGCACCTGAAATTCTGTTAAAGCGGGGTTACAGTGTCAATGCCGTGCAAGCTGCACGCCGCTTCTACAACGGTCAGTTGGCGCCCAAGGAAGTCCTTCCCAGCGTATTGAAGTTTATCCGAGCGTACTTTTTCCGTACCAGCTTCTTCGCGATGGCTTCCAAGGTGATCTTTGGGCCTCGCGTCAAGATGCGACCCGAAACCCATGTATTTGGTTTCAGCCAGTTGCTCACAGGTTGGACTGTTATGAACCAACTCAGCGAGATCAAAGTGCCCACCTTGGTTTTGGCAGGGCGTCACGACTTCTTATTTCCGCCGGAACATCAAGCCATAATTGCTGATAGACTACCAAACGCGAGGCTCGAAATTATCGAGTGCGCAGGTCATAATGCACACTCGGAGCGGTCCGTTGAAGTCATCCAGGCGATCAGAGACTTTTTGGCTTCCACGAAGGCATCCGAAAGCCGCCTAACGACTCGCTGATGCCACCCCTTCGTGCCTAAATCGACCTTCTAAACTAAGTATGGTTTCTACAATGGTATTCCGGTTACAATAGTAGAAGTTACAGTTGACGGCAATTTAGATGGAACTACTACAAGCGTATATCTAAATGGTTCAGGTAATCACAATGACTTTCACTTATCTTGACCTACAACATAATTATTCAGAAGAAATTAGTTACATCTGAAGAGAATTATGCGCTATAACAGGGCGTTTAAGAAATTGTCGGTTCATTGGTTTAATCAAATTCAATTTTCCAATCAAATTTCCGTGCAGGTTGACAGTTTTGTGCTTCGAAATCGCCAACTTCTTAACCCCCCAAAACGTTATATGAGAGTTTTCACTCACAGATTTCTCTTCAGCCAAAAGTTTGTTTAGAAAAAATTAAGTTGCATCTTTAGACAACTCCTATTATCTTTACTTCAATGCACCAGTTGAAGGTAAGGACGGTTTACTCCTACAAGTCTTACTTCAGTGACTTCTTTGTTAAACAGAGGTTGAAAGTAAGGGATAAGATTATTTGGACCATCTGGATCATTGAACATTTACAGCATATACCAGAAGAGTATTTTAAGCACCTGGTGATACTGATGGACTTTATGAAATGCGTATTCAGCAGGGAAGTGACATCTTCAGGATATTTTGCTTCTTTGATGAAGGAAATCTTGTTGTTTTGGCAAATGGATTTCAAAAGAAAACTCAGCGAATCCCGAAAAATGAAATAGAGAAAGCCTTAAAAATAAAGAAGCAATATGAGCAAGAAAAATAATTTAAAAAGTATAGACCAATTTGTCGAGGAACAATACGGCAAAAAAGGTACACCTAAGCGTGACAAATTGGATAAAGGATATGAGATGTTTAAGATCGGTGTTCTACTTCAACAGGCGAGATTGAAAAAAGGCTTAACCCAAGAAGAACTAGCTGATCGATGTGGCACTAATAAGGGCAATATTTCAAAGATTGAAAATGATGTAAGAGAGGTTCGAATCTCTACACTTCAAAAAATTGTTGAGGACGGACTTGATGGCGAACTCCAATTTAAAATCAAACTAAGGCAGAGATCGAAGTAACAACCCTCATATAAAATTGGCTGCACGCCATGGCGGTTTAGTTTAATCCAAGCAACTTCCGAGAAACAGTTATTGCTATCTAGAAGATGAAATCCTGGAACGCCACGTTGTGCAGTCCTGACCGTTATAGGTCATTGCACTTGATACCAAAATTTCAGATCTTTTAATCACAGGAAACAAGGGTTATAGGTCTGTCGAAAACCATTTGCCTTTTAAATTTTACGTATATTCGGATATGAATTATCAGGATTATATAGAGATCAGACCAGAGAAGCGATTTGGTAAGCCATGTGTTAAAGGCACGCGAATATCTGTTTATGATGTACTAAATTGGCTATCGAATGGAATGACAAAAGAGGAGATTATGGAAGATTTTGAAGAGTTGAATGAACAAATGATAAATGCGTGCCTTGCATTTGCAGCTGACAAAGAGCACAAATTAAGAATTGCCTCTTGAGCTTATTGTTTGATCAAAATATTTCTCCCAGAATTGTTAAGCACTTGACAACTGTGTTTCCAGGAGCAAAACATGTTCGCCATGTAGGCCTTGAAGATGCCCCGGATGGATTAGTCTTTGATTTTGCAAAAAATAACAATTTTGCTATTGTGACATTTGATTCCGACTATGTAGACCTTAACATTGTTAGAGGAATTCCGCCAAAAATTATTTGGATACGAACAGGCAATCTGACAACACGGTCCGTTGCTGAGTTACTAAACAATAATATTGAAATAATTCAAAGATTCCTGGAATCAGATCAGCCTGACTTACAAATTCTAGAGATAATAAAAAACGACTTATAACATCTGATGTAGTCAATGGCGGATATCGAATTGAAAAAGTTCTTTACAGTGAACCAGCTATCCAAGGCTTGGAAGAGAGATACATGGTTTCACCACTGACTACACCCCTGTTCGTCTCCCATAAATTTTAGGAATATTTCCTGTACGAGAAATAAAAAAAATCCTTTGCTAAGTTCCTCGAAATGACTACCTATTTTGATGAGCGTGTGTGTTCATTCATCATCATGGCTGATCAATAACTCCACACCTTCCTCCAGAATACATTCTCCTCCCTCTCCTAATATGACGAAGACACCTTCTGGTACTACACAATCCGCTTCGATCCGTATCACCCCATGATGATAATATGGCGGATACTTCCCTACATTCCAATTAGCATTATTCGTCCACAATGAATCCACAGCACCAGTAAAAATGTATTCGCTGAACACGTCCGGATTATCAATTTCAATTCGAACCGGCTTATAGGCACCTGAAATCTCAGAGGCGTCCCATGTCTGAGCGAAGCCGGCATAAGCAGGATGACTTTTCAGACCAGACGGATGAGTCGCCTGCACAAAAATATCATACAAGCCATTCGCCCATAAGGATGAATTGAATGCATATGCATACCTGATCTGCGGAGCAGGTTTATCTTCAGACACATCGACACTGGCAAACGGAATACCCGGACCCATCGTGTCTAAAGCAGGTTTGATGAAAAAATGGAGTGACTCAACACCGGATGTACTGCCTGCACTCCATAATTCAGCACTGATCGCAGGCATATTGAGCAGATTTGGTGCCCAGTTGGCCCAGTGGCGGTTACCTGCCAGGACTTCAACAGGCACAACGCCGCTCACAGTCGGACCGTATAAATTTCCCTCTTCATCATCTTCGAGTTCGACATCATCGATATCAATAATGTATGCAGGTATACCCAGCCTCGGCAGATGGTGATGCAATGGAAAATGTCCGTGTACATCAGCCGGTTGCGTATAGGGCGGTTCCGGTGCATTGGACGGACAAAAGACTTCGACATGAACATTGATGATCCCGGCATTTGACGCGAAAAACTGTACTTCGTTGTGCCCGATGTGCAAGGGTGAATGATCATTGAAATGCGCTTCACCGATATGGATGCGGTTGGATATCGCCGAACCACTGTAACCCACCAGATCAGGATTCAGCGGATCAGAATTATTGGGTCCTTCGGGCAATGGAAATCCGACACCATTCACGAAGACTGAATCTCCCGGCTCGATCGTGAAGTAACTGTAATCATTCGAGAAATAGGTGAACACCAGGTACACATCATTATGCACCTCATGTGTGAGAGGACGGATGTCATCCGGAATATGGATGTTATACACAGGATACTCCTCATTATAATCCTGTGACTTCTGATAATCTGTACTGTCAATACGGGAGACATAGTTGTGCACGATGTAGGGTTCCACATCAGGGCCGTCGAAACCAAAATTGTCCCAATGGGAAAGGAAGTAAGGGTTATCGTCTTTGGAGGTATTATAGCCAATGGTGGACCACAAAAGATCATAGATACCGGGTTTAAAATCCCCTTGGGCAAATTCCGTATCGATGACGAGTACACTGTCAACATAGATCTTTATCCCTGCTGTATTTACGCGCACATCGAATGACCTGCGGACATTTAGACAATGCCGCTTGCCGAAGTCTGCAAGATTTGCTGAAGCCTGTGAAAAGGATTCGCCCTGTGCATTGATGAGATGTACACTGAGGTCATTGTATTGTGCACGGAGCCGCAGGACATCTGCAGGAAGGCCTTCCACCCCATCCTCATCAAAGAAACTCATGTGACCCGTCAGATCCGTCTTCACCGGGTTAAGATCCAGGTACCAAACACTGCGAGGACTGAACAGGCCGTCCATATCGAAGACGATACGCCGCTCTTCCACACTATCAATGAGGATAGGTTTCCTTGGGCGCTGAGCCACCTGCGCACGATCACCTGCAGCGCTATTCGACGTGCCCGTCAGTGTATGCGAATGACATTGCGGATTGATAAAGAAAAGATTGAAGCGTGGATCAGTCTGTGGTGTCATTGCATTGTTCCAGTTGCGTTCATCTGCAGGACCCTCGGGTAGATTGAAATCATCGAAGAACGTCATGGAGTCCCGCAAGGAATTTACGCGCGTTGGATCACCCCCCATAAAGGTCAGCGTAGTTGACGGGCTACAGACAGCGCCCAAACTGTTCAATTTAGTTACACGTAAATGATATAACACATTATTAGCGATTGGCTGGATCTGCACAACTCTGTTCGCGGTAACAAGTTGATGCGGATGTGACTCTGTGGCAATGATCGTATCTCCCGTTGTCTGATCTGTCGCGCAACCGCATACTGCTACGAGATCAGGAATCTCAGCGGGATCAGGCCACCATTGCACGAGATAACCAATGGGATCCAGGCCGTCATCGCTCACATCCCAGAGTTGATAGGCGTTTGACGGATCAAAATCCATTTCAACAGTGGCTACATGGTCGTCACGTTTGATGACGACAACCGGAGGGTCAGAAACGACAGGCATCCTTTTGTCAGAAGCAAGCCCGGAGTTGCAAAGAAGAGATAAGGCCAATACAACCCATGCAGAAGAAGTAACGTGTTTCATCACAGTGAATAAGTTTAAAACGTATTCGGGAAGAGACGAAGGGATGGCGCCATGAAAGTACTGAAAATCGGGATAATCCGACAGATCAGCCACAAACATAGCCTACCCACTAGCCGGGATTTTCACATCGACAATGCAAGTCGTATCTTCAAGATTCAAGCCCGGATATATCCTTTCGGCAGTCATCCTGCCAGCGTGTTGTCCGGACCGTTGTAGGCAGTATGGCGAGTAATTTTAATATTAATTAAGAAGGTGTAATTTTGAAAACAGCTCTGTTTGTAGATTATTATTTCCAAAAAGTTCTCTTTAATGATTATGACAATCCGTTATTACCATGCAAAAATTAAAATGTATTTTAATTCTCAAATCAAACTTTATGAATAAAATGCTATTCACTTTGTTTATTGTTTTTATTATCACTAGTAAAATAATTTCTCAGAAGACCGAAGTTGAACTGTTATTTGGATATCAGAAGCACGATAAAAGATTTTTTGGAATATCCGAGGAAAATGCTGAAAAGGAAGGAAATTGGGGAACAAGTTATTTCGGTTTTAATGTTAATAGAAATATACTTCAATCGGGTAAATTTAGAATCAAGATAGGACTTGGCTATGCAAGAGAAACAAACACTTATTTAACACCATATGATCATTGTTTTGACAGACCAAATCAACCATGTTCTGAAGTGCTTACATGGATTGATAAATACTCAATAGATATGATTCTTGCATCATTTACACCCCAACTTAATTTAACTAAGCACTTTGATTTGAGCATGAGTATGTTTCCTGAACTTTATTTCTATAAAGAAGTAAACGGATTTGTAAAAGTATCTGATTTTAATTTTGGATTATATTCTTTAGAATTTAATCCAGTACTGGAATATAATATTGGTAGTTTAAATATTGGATTAGGATTCAGGTTATTTCAATTCAAAACAATCGACAAAGTTTATCTTTATGGAAATAATTTTATAACAAAGAATCCAGGTTATCTTGAAAAGAAATTTGACACCCATAATCCAACAAAACTTATTCTAACTGCAGGGTATAAAATTGGAAAAAAGTAAAAGAAGTACTGCCTACAACATCGGATTTAGTCAATGTCGGAAATCGAGGTAATTGAATAATTTTGCATAGACGGGGTTACGGTCACTTGGGAAGATAACTAGCTTGCAGCACCACCCTACATCCCTGTTCGTTATGCCACATTCTCTTTTATCTCGCAGACTGACTAAAAACCGGATTCTAGCGTTTTTATAAATATTACTTCAGCACTTTACTCAATGATGAATTCAAATTTCTTCCTTTTAGCGGTTACATTCTTTTTGCTGTGCTCTTGTGACAGGAAAAATTGCGCACCAGATACCTTTGATGAAGTCTTCAGGCAGTAAGCTGTAGAATAAAAACGGAAAGGTTGGTCTTTGGTTTATAAAATTTAGGTCTTCAGTACTTTGCCTTGCCGCAATGAACATAACAGAAAATGCAATAGAATTAAGAATTCATATTTCTCATAGCTAATACATTTATATGCTAAGGATTTTTTTGATCACCATCATGGGTTTGTCATCTATTCAAATGCTATTTGCCCAAAAAGAAGACATCAACTGGGTATTTGGAATCGGGTGCGGAATTAATTTTGAAAACCCGGCTGATCCTATGTTATTCTTATCTGACGCAGGAAATCTTGAAGCCTCTATTTCAATAAGTGATACCTCGGGTCAACTTCAGTTTTATCTCTCCAATGATGTCTTCTTAAACCGATTCAATGATACACTTTTGAATGGCGAGGGTTTCAGTAATCCCGGAACTTTTGCGGGAGGCTTGGTCATTGTTCCTTTTTCAAGGGGCTCTCATTTCTACCATGTTTTCCATGTTGGACAAGTCGAACCTGTTGGCCCTGGATGGGGGTATGAGCGTTTGTATCATTCAGTGATTGATATGAGTGTGAATAATGGACGTGGAAGTGTAATTACGAAAAGTGAATTACTATTGGATGAGGCTATAAACGAAGGAATTTCTGCAGTTAAGCACGGTGATGGAATCTCCTGGTGGTTGGCCCTTCACAAGAATGGTGAATTGGCAGGGACTGACTGTAACAGTACCTTCTACAAATATCTTATTCAAGGGGAATCCATATCCGGACCTTTTATTCAGGAAATCGGAATGCCGGATTGCATTCG
Organism: Saprospiraceae bacterium; assembly: GCA_031392195.1. Classification (GTDB taxonomy): domain Bacteria; phylum Bacteroidota; class Bacteroidia; order Chitinophagales; family Saprospiraceae; genus Opimibacter. The sequence continues at coordinate 11,667 of JANMVA010000044.1, forward strand.
AGACTACCCGGGAGGAAGGGCCAAATTTTTTTCAAAAGGTGACCGTATGATCTACATGGACTATTATGACGAGTTCACCGAACTTTTTGATTTCGATCGTTGCTCCGGTGAATTGAGCAATCCTGTCCAGCTTGGCGAAAATTTTCCAGCTTATGGCGCAGAAACATCTCCTGATGGGCGCTACTTATATATTGTAAACAATCTTGGTCAAAACCTCTTGTTTCAATATGATTTGCTGGCAACAAATATTTTGGCTTCACTACAAATCATTGAGGCAAATCCAAACAGGCCTGAACCCGTAGGTCAAATGTTATTAGCACCCGATGGTAAAATATATCTTTCATCTGGTCCGCCCTGGGAATTCCCACAATATATCAGTGTCATCAATCATCCTAATCTTCCGGGTATGGAATGTGGGTATGAGCCTTTCAGTTTCTACCTTGGAGAAGATGCGTTTACTTTTGGTGACCTTCCGAATATGCCCAATTACAACCTTTCCGCAATTGATGGCGAACCATGTATCACTGCAATTGATAATTTGAATGAAACTGAAAACGATCATCACATTTATCCTAATCCTGCAGTTGATTTATTACATATAGACAATATGCATGGTTTTGTCTGTGTAATGGTTTGTGATCTTTTAGGAAATCGGGTGACTTCTGTAAATATTTTAAATGATACTGGAATTATTGACATCACTGGATTAGAAAACGGCATATACAACCTTGTTTTACTTGGTAAAGGGGGATTGATTACAGGAAAAAGATTTGTAAAGTTGAGTTACAAATAAACCAGTTTCAATTTGAATTACTAGAAGAATGTAAGTGTGAATCGCCACTGCCTACAACCTCGACCGTTACCGGTAATTGAATAAAAAAAAACTAACATCACCCATTGAGTACTTTCACTTCAAAGTAACCCTTAATGAAAAATAAACCAATATTAATTGCACTTACGGTGTTATTCATTGCTACTGCAAAATCACTTGCACAAGATCCTGTCTTTACACAATGGGAAAACATGTCACTTTATTTTAATCCTGCATTAACAGGAAACTTTGATGGTTTACTTAGATTTAGAGCAAAATATCGAAATCAATGGGAATCTTTGCTTAAAGATAATTCTTATCGGACAAGTGCAGTATCAGCCGAATATAAATTCCCTGCAGGAAGCGTCCGTAAAATTAGTGTTGGAGTCTTTGGAGCCCATGATAAAGCAGGTAGTCTTGACTTCAGAAATAAAGCCATCAATTTCTCAACATCCGTTACGCAACATTTAAGCAGTGCTGATAATAAACTTCATGCTATTGCCTTTGGACTCAATGTTGGTTTGACAAACAGCAAATTAGATTTAGATAATGCGCAGTGGCCAGGAGGGATGACGCCCACGGACATAAACGAAAAAACCAATTTTGCAGATGTTTCGGGAGGTCTGCTATGGCAATATAGATCAAACACTCATTTTGCTTTTCAAATGGGAGGCGCATTGCATCATTTAAACAAACCTAACGTATCTTTTTCTACGACTAGTGTT
>JANMVA010000629.1:0-2293 GCA_031392195.1 Saprospiraceae bacterium
GGGCCAATAGCAAAACCAATTTAAAAATTGAGATTCTGACCTTCCATCTGCAGCAACCGGACCCTTGCGGATAAAATTACTTTCTGATACCCAACTTGTCGATGATGACTCACAGAATCAATGAGTTATCCAAGCATTTACAGACCAACCACAAAGACAACTCTTGCAAGAGATCACTCCTCACGATGGTCGGTCAACGAAAGCGATTATTGCACTATCTGATGAAAAAGGATATTCAGCGCTATCGCGAAATCATCGACAAGTTGGGTATCAGGAAGTAATTTTATCCGCAAGGGTTCGGTTGCTGCAGATGGAAGGTCAGAATCTCAATTTTTAAATTGGTTTTGCTATTGGCCCTGGATCATTCCAGCCGATTCGCGCTACCTGCCTTTTACGGTCCAACTCCTCCGAAATTTAGGTATCTATTTAATATTCAAAGTCTAACAAATTAAATAAAAAGTATATGGGTCTTCAAACTCCAATCACCCAATCATTCCATTTGCCTGATGGCCGGGAAGTAATTATTGAGACCGGCAAGCTTGCTGCTCAGGCACATGGTTCGGCCATGGTGCGCATGGGAGATACAATGGTTTTAGCTACTGTTGTTTCGAATAAAGAAGCAAAAGAAGGTCAGCCTTTTTTCCCCTTGTCTGTAGATTACCAGGAAAAATTTGCTTCCGTCGGACGTATCCCGGGCAACTTCTTCCGAAGAGAATCAAAACTCTCGGATTACGAGGTGCTTGTTTGCCGGCTAGTTGACAGAGCGGTCCGTCCCTTATTTCCGGATGGATACATGAATGAGACTCAAATCATTATCAACCTTATCTCTGCAGATAAAGATGCCATGCCGGATGCACTAGCTGCACTTGCGGCATCAGCAGCTTTAAGTGTATCTGATATTCCTTGGGCAGGTCCAATCTCAGAAGTGAGAGTTGCGCGTATCAATGGTGAATTTGTGATCAATCCGGGAAGAGAAGCATCGAAGGAAGCAGATATTGATATTATCCTAGCAGCAACGATCAAGGATATTATGATGGTAGAAGGTGAGGCTAATGAGTGTTCTGAAGCAGACCTTGTGCAGGCGATTCGTGTGGGTCATGAAGCGATCAAGGTTCAATGTCAGGCGCAACTTGATCTGGCACAAAAGGTTGGCCCAAAGGCTACACAGAAGAGAGATATAGTAGTGTCCGAAGAAAATGAGGACATCAAGAAATCAATTGATGATTTTGCTCGTCAGCGTGTATTAGAAATCTCACGCGGTGCTCTTGATAAATCTGTTCGCCGGGAGCAATATGAATTGATTAAGACAGAACTGGTAGAGAAATTTCATGCAGAATTAGGGGAGGAAGAAGCGGAGGATATGGCTGCACTGATCAATAGTTATTACGAGAAACTCAAAAAAGATGTTGTCCGGAATTTTGTCATTGATGAAGGAAGGAGAATAGATGGTCGCCGGAATGATGAAGTCAGACCTATCTGGATTGAGATCGATTATTTACCATCAACACACGGTTCTGCAGTTTTTACCAGAGGTGAAACTCAGGCTTTGACAAGTCTTACGCTTGGTACGAAGAATGATGAAGTTCTTCTGGACAATGCCCTTGATTACAGGTACGATAAATTCATCCTCCATTATAATTTCCCACCATACTCTACAGGTGAAGTAAAGCCTATGCGTGGTCCCGGCAGGCGTGAAGTCGGCCATGCAAATCTTGCAGCCAGATCATTGAGAAAAGTGATGCCTGAAGTGCAGCCATACACTCTTCGTATTGTATCGGACATATTGGAATCAAACGGATCATCATCCATGGCCACTGTTTGTGCAGGTTCGCTTGCATTGATGGATGGTGGTATCCAGATCAAAGCACCAGTTTCCGGAATTGCCATGGGACTTATCAGTGAAGGTGGTCGCTCTGCGATCCTTTCCGATATTTTGGGCGATGAGGATGCATTGGGCGATATGGATTTTAAAGTCACAGGCACTCGTAACGGGATCGTCGGATGTCAGATGGATATGAAGATAGATGGTCTCAGTTTTGAACTCTTAGAGCAGGCATTAATGCAGGCTAAAGAAGGCAGGTTGCATATTCTTTCTAAAATGGAAGAAATTATTGCAGTTCCGCGTGAAGATCTCAAGCCGCATGCTCCAAGAATTGTAGAGATGATCATCGAGAAGAGTCAGATTGGTGCTGTCATCGGACCTGGAGGTAAAGTGATCCAGGATATCCAGGCAACAACCGGTACTGTCATCAACATCGAAGAGGATGGAGATAAAGGAATTGTCAATATCGCC
>JANMVA010000635.1:0-5385 GCA_031392195.1 Saprospiraceae bacterium
GTCAGTGTGATCACATGTGTTTTATTCGTTGTCACACCACAAACTTCTACACCGCATGTAATCGTCACGGATGATGGCGTATTATTCCACTGGATGCTGACCGTATTGGTGCCCTGGCCGGTAATCACAGAGCCTGCACTTATCGGACTGATTGACCATGTATAGCCTGTTCCCGGCGGTTGCAGCGGGCCAATTGAAAAAGTATCGATGTTATTGATACATCCATTCGGTCCTGTAATCAATAAAGGTCCGTTGAGCATTTGCTGATTGACCGTCAGTGAAATCGGTAATGAACTGCAGAAAGGTGTATTGACCTGAAATTGACTTAAAGACAGGCTATATGGTCCGGAGGCTCCCCATGTCACGGAGATTGGATTCCCTGTGTATGAAGAGGGTGTTCCATTTGTCACATTCCACTGAAACCCTGTGCCTGGTGTTGAACTATAACCTGTGTATGTGTATGTTGATCCCGGGCATACCGTCAATTGTCCAACAATACTATCCGGCAACGGAACCTGAATGACATTGACCAATGCAACCAGTGTATCGTTGCAAAATGGATGTGGTGCATTTGGAAAAACAGTAACGGTATAGATTCCGGGTGATGGCCATGTCACCGTGACATTATTCGGACCTACGATCGGGAATGGAGAAATCAATGGTGAAATATTCCATGTAAATCCATTCACACCCGAAGTATCTGTTGTGAAAAATGAAGTACTTCCGACACAAGCAATTCCCGGCGGAGGCAACAGATTATATTTTGGACAAATGCTGACATTTAATTTTGACATGCCTTCACAATCATCTTCATCATGACCGGGCAGGTTTTGCAAAAACTTACTTTTCCAGTCAGCCATGATCATGCCAGTGGGACCATTGCCCCATTGGACAGTTATAGTGTTGGATAGCGTATCAGATGAAACGATGGTGCCTCCCATCACTGACCAGTTATATTGAACACTCATCCACTTGGGCAGTGTATAGGTAGCAGAGCTGTTTCTGCAAACTTTCGTTGGCCCTGTAATGGGTGCATTCATGTCGACAATAGGCACCACGGCTGATACAGGTTGAAGGCAATAGTTGCCTGTGCAATTGCTCAGCTGTAACGTGACTACCCCATATGGGCCTTGTCCCCATGTCAGGCAAATAGTATCATTCCCCTGCCCGGTAAACGTGACAGGATTATTATTGGCATCTAGTACAGTCCACGTATAAGTGCATCCTGTCACATCGGTCCAGTAACAACTGGAATCACCTTCACAAAGTGTAGAGATCCAATAAATATTCGGACCGGGGAACGGATCTACAATGATATCATGCGATATGGAATCCGAACAACAACACAACGGATTGCCTTCCATATCATAATTTGTCTGCATCACATACAGCGTCACCGTAAATGTGCCGGACGAAAAATAATTATGTGTCGGTGAAAAGCCGGTCGATGTATTCCCGTCACCAAAGTCCCAAAAGAAACTGGTCCCGCCAATACTATTGTTGAGAAAAGTGATCGGGGAATAGAGACATACAGGAGAAGTAAAAGGTGTGAAGGCAGCAGTTGGCCCATCCAGGATATTGACACAGTAAGTGAATGTCTGGACAGAAGTTCCATTCGTCACAGTCAGAATAATCATTCCTGTTCCCATACTCCCCCAGGTCACATCGATGATCCCGGAATCGATGACAGTGAATGTCCCTCCTGTAACAATCCAGCTATACGTGTTACCTATTGTGTGATTGTAATAATAAGTAGCAACACTATTTTCACAGGCATTGAGTGTTACTTTCCCACCAAGCCCACCTGCACTGTTATCATTAGGTTCAAGTTCGACAAGTCCACAATCAGGTTTCGGACATTTGACAGTCACCATTATTGAGCCAAACGTTCCCGGAAACATGAGGTATTCATAAGTGAGAAAATGATCACCGCAACAATCAGGAATATCTCCGGTAAAAATGAGATTACCGTTTGGTTCAAGGAAAAAGCACTCCGATGGTTCATGCAATCGCACGGGGCATGGAGGCTGGTTGCAAAAAATATCATTGATGGTGACATTCATGATCATAGGCATTCCGGGCGTGACGCAGAATGTATCATTCATGATGTCCGATTGTCCACTGATAGTACCTGTCATGCCATTGATGATAAGCATGCACAGGCTTAGCTTGGTTATAATCGTTCTCATAGGAGATTAAAGTTGAAAGTTGGCGAAAGGATTGGTGTTCGTGTTGATTGTCGCGGCTGTTACAGGCGATGCAAATGTGTTACCGGGCAGGATGTTAAAGGGGTTAATCCCATTTCCGCCGGCTGAATTGCGAATGATCAGGCAACCTCCGGTATTTTGAATATTAAAACCATGCTGAACATTTGAAAAGCTGCTATTATTCTCAAGCTTTCCTCCATTAAAGGTTGTATTGAATCCTGACAGGACATTGAGTGTCGCCTGGTTGAAAGTCAGCTGGCAATCGTTCTGAAATTCAAAACCGTGGTGGCCGTTGACCCTCGCTGTGTTTTCACTGGCAACGACAGAGCTGAATAAATAAAAGCCGCTTTTCGAATTGTCTGTTGAAACATTCTGACGCAGGACAGATCCGGCTCCGCAGGAAAATCCGTGGTTATTATTTTCGACAGATGAACAATTAGTAGCTGAGCATGCACCAAACAATCTTATTCCAATTTGCTGATTTCCATTTGCAGTGCATTGTATCAGTGAAGAGCCCATGTCTGCCTCGATGCCTTCATTTGTATTATTCGATGCCGTGCAATGGAAGACAGAAGCACTTTCGCCCATGTCAATACCATCAAACCCATTATCTGAGGCGACTACGTTGGAGACCAGGTTATTGCTTCCTGCGGACAGGCCATCATATGCATTTGCGACCAGGTGCAAATCTGAAAAACTTGAGTTGCTGGCAAGCGTCGCTTTGATTCCTTCTTTTTCCCATTCCACTACACTTCCGTTGCGAATACAGATGCTGGTAGAAAGGGCAAATACTTCAATGCCTTCAGAATTATTTCCGGCCAATCCCTTTACAGAGTATCCATTCAGATCAAGAGTAACATTCGAAACATAGATGCCAATACCGGCTATCCCCGAAAGATGAGCAGTGACATAATAGGAGCCGGGTGCGGTGATATCGTAAGGCAGGGAATCAATCGGGATCCGGTCTTCGAGGTGTATGATATCCGTCATGGAGGATAGATTGACCCATTCCGGTGCGAGAGGGGTGCCCTGGTTGTAATAGAATCCCGGATCATTATCTGTCTGGTATATAAGCAGGGCATTCGCGGGAAGAGTAATTGAATTGCGCTGCAGGAGCGTCAGGCGGGGAATTAAAAGTCCTTTTGCAGGATCAGAGAGATCGAGCACTGAAGAAGGATCAGGAGGTGTTCCGACCGTATTGATGCTGACCTGTGAGGAGGCCGTAAAAGTGAAGGTAAAAAACACCGTGAAGTAGAGGAGTCGCATAGTAGGGAGGTTTATCCGATTTGTCAAAGAAACAATTGCAAGTACATTCTGAAAATTGCAGTTGAATCTACTAAAACTTATATGGAACTTATAGTTGATTTGAATTAACCTCAAAAAAAAAGAGGCACTGATCAGTGCCTCTTTTGATGTCTCGTCGGAGAAACCATATACTTTTTTGATTATTTGCTCGGAGCCGGTGCTTTCGTTGGATCCAGTAAGTCATAGAACTCATTCAGTTTTGGCAGGATGATGATGCGTGTACGACGGTTTTTAGACCTGTTATCAGCAGTATCATTAGCAACTAACCTGTTGTATTCCCCACGGCCCGCGGCAATCAGACGGTTAGGGTCAATATTGTATTTTGTCTGCAGCACCCGTACAACAGCGGTGGCTCTCCTGACGCTGAGATCCCAGTTATCTTTAACACATTCCGTGGAGATGGGCACATTATCTGTGTAACCTTCTACCATCACTTCAAGATCCGGACGCTGGTTGATGATCGTCGCGATTTTGCTCAATACCTCATTTGCTTTTGTCGTGAGATTAGCACTGCCGCTCTGATATAGCATTTTGTCAGAGAGATTGATCATGACGACAGTTTTGTCGATCTTGATTTCGACATCTTTGTCCTCGATGCCATCGCTCAGTTGAGTTTTTAGGTTGGCAGATAAAGCGAGGTTGATCGAATCCGCTTTGGTCTTGGCAGCCTGGAGAAGGTGAATATACTGGTCTTTAGCGCGGAGCTGATCAAGTGTAGCCTTCATGTTGTCCGTGGCCCCTTTTGACATCACTGTCAGGTCACCGACTTGCGTCAATTGCTTGTCGCGTTGTACTTTGCAATCTTCCAGTTGGGCGCGAAGGTCAGTGACTTGCTCATTCCGGGCGGATTGTTCAGCGCGCAATGTGGCTTTTTCATTTTCAGCAGCCTGTAGACGGTTCATATAGTCATTTAGACTCTCACCGCATTTGCCCAGTTGTTCATTACAGAGGTTCAGTTCAGTCTGAACGGCTATAAATTTCTTTTTGCTGACACAGGAAGCCAGAAAAAGCAAGGCTAAAAACATAAAACTCAGATACGTACGATTCATTAGATTTTGTATTTAGATGATCAATTTTGATTAACTCCATTCTTAAATGTCAGGAACCGAAGTCCCGGGGCAGTCGGTATTAAATTGATAAGGAGGTACAAAAGTAACAGACTCTGCAAGAGTGCCAAGTGCTGATCCCGAATATTATAGCAAGGCGCTTATCCGGAATGGCTACATTTAACGACCTTGTTGATTCTGTTATCCCTCTTTTACAACACCATCCAATCAGGATCCCAAACCAACTTAAAATCTTTATTGGAACAACTATCAGGGACACAAGTTCAGGAATCATCTCACCTTTGTCCATACCCTCCGGATTAGATCAAAAAAAGTATAGACTATGCAAATTCCTCATTTAAAGGGTCTTGTGCTGATCGGAGGCCGGAGCAGTCGCATGGGTTTTGATAAAAGCAGGCTCAACTATCATGGTATAGCCCAGGTTGATTACGTGGTTAGTTTATTGAGCCATGATGTGCAACAAACATACATTTCGGGTCAAAAAGAACAACTCGAAGTGAGTGATTACGAGGTCATTGAAGATGTGATCACGGACGCAGGGCCGATGAATGGTGTTTTATCTGCATTTCAGTATGACCCGGAGAGTGCCTGGCTCATTGTTGCATGCGATATGCCTTTACTCAGTCAAAAGACAATTCATCGACTGGTGGCTGGACGTGATCCGGAAAAAATGGCTACTTGCTTTTACAATGTCATTACTGAATTGCCGGAACCACTTTTATCTATTTGGGAACCATCTGCGTATTACTTTCTGCAAAATCAATATAAAGAGGGGAATCAAAGTCTTCGTGAAGCGCTGAAGAAAG
>JANMVA010000146.1:0-11118 GCA_031392195.1 Saprospiraceae bacterium
GGATATGGCGGCGGCATTCGTACGATGCTCTTCGGTTACCTTCTCAAAGTCGATTACGGCTGGAACTGGGAGACCAAAACAGACAGGAAGCCTTTGTTGCATTTCTCGATGGGGGCAGATTTCTAAATTCTTTATTTATGCTTTCGCTTCGCTCAAGCATAAATTTGGGTCTGTGGTATAGTTGCATTTGATCCCGATAGCTATCGGGATCGACGTGTACTCAACTGCATTACCACAATATCACTGAGCGCAGCTCAGTGTCAAGCACTTTGCGCAAAGGATTCTTCCGGATAGTTAGTACTTTCAAAACTGAATGACTGCTACCTTCCCCTACCGGATCCTGCCCCTGTCAGACTCATCTATGCTCATTGATTTTGGCAACACGATCAGCCCTGAAATAAATGATCGCGTCTTAGAAGCATATCATGTATTCAGTAGTTATCCAATACCCGGAATGGTTGAAGCGGTGCCTGCATATAGTTCCTTAGCGGTTTACTATGATGTGATGAAAGTCCGCGACCTCAATCCCGGAATTCTTTCTTCTTTCCAGTGGATTAAAAAGGAAATAGAAAACAAAATGCTTCACCCTGTTTCTATCCCAGCATCAATACGTGAGATAATGAGAATTCCTGTATGTTATGATCTTCCATGTGGACCGGACATACAAATGGTGAGTGAGAAAACGAAATTAAAACCGGTTGAAATAATAGGTCTACACACATCGAAAACATACCGCGTATACATGCTCGGGTTTATGCCTGGTTTTCCTTACATGGGTGAGCTGGATGAAAAACTAATTCTTCCGCGCAAGAGCACACCCGTTCAGGTCTTAAATGGTAGTGTAGGTATTGCCGGAAAACAAACAGGTATTTATCCTTTCGATTCACCGGGTGGGTGGCATATCATCGGTCGCACACCGGTGAAAATGTTTGATGCTTCACGAGAAGTACCCGTAACCATTGATGCAGGAACAGAAATTCAATTTTATCCAATCACCGAATATGAGTATCAACATTATCAGGGCGGGAATTCTTGATACGATTCAGGACACTGGAAGGTATGGTTTGAGGCATCTTGGTATCAACCCCGGTGGTGCGATGGATGTATACTCCGCACTATTAGCCAATATCATTGCCTGTAATGATAAAAATGATGCGGTCATCGAGATTCACTTTCCCGGTTCTGTTTTTCAATTTGAATCCCAAGCTGTTATTGTTATCACAGGTGCAGATTTCAATCCGACACTTGACGAAACGGTAATTGCACTAAATACCCCTGTACATGTAAATCAAACTTCAATACTTCGGTTTGCCCGGCCCATCACAGGAACGCGATGTTATCTGTCTGTGTCAGGTGGACTAGATGTCAAGCCATGGATGGACAGCTTCAGCACTAATCTCAAAGCTAACGTTGGAGGCTTTAATGGACGAAGGTTGGGGAAAAACGATATACTTCCTTTTAAAAACAAACACCTGCCTTCTGAGGAAAAAATCATCCGGGCTTTAGATTTGTCGCCTGATGCGAATTCCTGGAAAACTTTGATCTTCAGTTCAGAAGAATCTATGTTTTTTATTCGGGGTCCTGAATGGGATATTCTTTCTGAGGAATCTAATTCGATCCTGGAAAGAGAATCTTTCATCATCCAGAATTCATCTGACCGGATGGGATATAGTTTATCGGGTACTTCATTAACACGAAAGCATCAGGAAGAAATGGTTTCATCCCCCGTTGCATTTGGAACGATCCAATTATTACCTGACGGACAACTGATCATCCTGATGGCGGATCATCAGACAACGGGAGGATATCCAAGGATCGGTTGTATCATCACCGCTTGTCTTCATTTGCTTGCACAGAAAAAACCAGGTGATCGTATCCGGTTGAAAGAGTGTAGTGTCACTGACGCAGAATCATTGCTCATCCGTCAACAAGAATATTTATCTACATTAGAAAAGGAAATACAGGAAAGGGTCATTGAAAAATAAAATTGATATCAATTGCGACCTGGGTGAGGGCATGACACATGATGCGCAAATCATGCCATTCATTTCTTCGGCTAATATTGCTTGCGGATTTCATGCAGGTGATGTAGATACCATCAGAGCTACCATTGATTTATGTATTCAGCATGATGTATATATCGGGGCTCACCCTTCTTTTGATGACCGTGCGAATTTCGGAAGGACGGAAATAAATTTATCAGATGAAGAATTGTATGACCTGATGATGTTGCAAATTCACCTTATTGATAATGCAGCCAAAAAAGCCGGGTCTTCACTCCATCATGTAAAACCACATGGAGCATTGTACAACATGGCATCCCGGGATCGTCAAATGGCATTTATTATTTCAACAGCAGTCCATGATTATGATAGCAACCTGATATTATATGGACTCGCCAATAGTCTGTTGATTGAAGAAGGAATGTTGACTGGCTTAAAAGTTTACCGGGAAACATTTGCAGACAGGACTTACCAGGATAACGGTCAACTCACTTCCAGATCACAGAATAATGCATTACTGGTGAATGAAGAAATGGTTTCAAAGCAGGTAATTGAGATTTTGGATGGCTCAATAAATTCTGTTCACCGAAAAGAAATCCATGTAGATGCGGATACGATTTGTATTCATGGTGATGGAGCTCACGCACTTTCATTTGCAAAATGCATTGACAAGACTCTGAAAGAAAATGGAATCCTACTGCTGAAACCATCCTTCCGATGAAACGAAATTCTGCAATCCTCGGTGCTGCATTTCTGATGGCTACTTCAGCGATCGGCCCGGGATTTTTGACGCAGACTTCAAAGTTTACGGCTGAATTAATGACAAGCTTTGGATTTGTCATCTTTGTGTCCATCCTGCTGGATATCGGTGCGCAACTCAATATCTGGCGCATCGTCGTGATGAGTGAAAACCGCGCACAGGATTTAGCAAATAAAGTGGTTCCCGGGCTTGGTTACTTTCTCGCCATCCTGATTGCATTCGGTGGTTTATTTTTCAATATTGGTAATATTGCGGGTTGTGGATTAGGCGTCAATGTCTTGACGGGATTAAAACCGGAATTCGGTGCAGCTATCAGTTGCGTGATCGCCTTATGCATTTTCTGGAGTAAGAATACCGGAAAAATGATTGACACAATGGCTAAATGGCTCGGCCTGATCATGATCGGTCTTACGATTTACATCGCTATTGTCTCACAACCTCCTTTAGGCCAGGCTATCCTTCGAACATTCATTCCTGAAAAAATAGATATGCTCATGATTGTCACCATCGTTGGAGGGACGGTTGGCGGATACATTTCATTCGCTGGTGCTCATCGATTGCTGGATGCAGGCATAAGAGGAAAAACAATGTTACCAGAAGTCAATCGAAGTGCAGTTAGTGGCATAACCATTACAGCCATCATGCGATATGTATTGTTTCTCGCTGCCTTAGGTATCGTGTGGGGTGGTGCTACATTGACAGAATCCAATCCTGCAGCATCTGTTTTTGAACAAGCTGCCGGTCAATTAGGATATAAATTTTTCGGAGTCGTGATCTGGTGTGCTGCTATCACATCTGTGATCGGCGCCTCCTATACCAGTGTTTCATTCTGGAAAACTTTCCATCCCGTGATTACTAAAAATGAAAAAACGATCATTACTATTTTCATTTTGATTTCCACCATCATTTTCATCATATTTGGTAATCCTGTCCAGTGGTTAGTAACTGCAGGCGCTGTGAACGGATTGATACTACCCATCGCACTTGCAGTCATGCTGATCGCCGTGAGGAATACATCACTGATGCATCAGTATCGGCACCCCATTTGGATGGACATTGCGGGTTGGGTTGTGGTCGCTGTGATGGGATATATGGGAGGGTATGTAATAATTCGTCACTTCGGTTAACGCCCAGTGACCAAATCTAGGTCCTTTCGATCCCGATAGCTATCGGGACTCAACGACCGTTATCCATCAAAGAAAATACCTGGTCACTGAGCGTAAGCCGAAGTGACCTAACCTACACCTCCTCCGAAGTCATCTCCTTCAACTTCTCTGCATTCTCAGCAAGCTTGAGGGCATCGACGATCGGGTCGATATCTCCTAAGACAATACGATCGAGGTTGTACAATGTCAGATTGATCCTGTGATCGGTCACCCGGTTTTGCGGATAATTGTAGGTGCGGATTTTGTCAGACCTGTCCCCACTCCCCACTAATGATCGCCTGTGAGCCGCGGCAGTTGAGTTGTGCGCTTGGCGCTGCGCATCATTCACTTTGTTGTACAATCGCTGCAATGCTATTTCACGGTTCTTGTGTTGCGAACGTGTATCTGTACTTTCCGAAACAATTCCCGTTGGCAAGTGAGTGAACCGCACTCCAGATTCCGTTTTATTGACGTGCTGTCCACCTGCGCCACTCGAGCGAAAAGTATCGACGCGCAATTCATCTTTCCGGATATTAATATCTTCCATCTCAAGCTTTGGAAGAATTGCTACCGTTGCGGCAGATGTATGCACTCTCCCCTGTGCTTCTGTTTTGGGTACACGCTGTACCCGATGCGCTCCTGATTCAAATTTTAGGTGGCCATACACATCTTCACCATAAATCTCAATGACAATTTTATTATAACCGCCTACCGTTCCTTCGCTGATCGAATCGATTTCATATTTCCACCCTTTTGAATCAATGTACCGCGTATACATCTTGTAGAGGTCTCCCGCAAAAATGCTGGCCTCATCACCACCTGTACCCGAACGTATTTCCATGATGACATCTTTCGTGTCTTCGGGATCGCGCGGGATCAATAACCACTTGAGCTTGTCCTCAGTTTCTTCTTTTTTTGCCTTGAGGTCTTCCAGATCAGCTTGTGCCATATCACGCATTTCCTGATCGGTTTCTTTGAGCATCGCCGTGGATGAGTTGATATTGGATAAGATCAGCTCATATTCATCGACGACACCGATCAGCTCGGTGAGATCCTTGTATTCCTTATGTAGTTTTGAAAATACCTTAATGTCTCCAACCACCTCCGGATCTGAAAGCCTCAGCTCCAGGTCCATGTACTTGTTCTTTATCGCACGTAACCGGTCAATCATAGGGCAAAGATAAGAAAGGCGAAGGCGATGCTTCGACCTGCATTAACTCCACCTTGTACTACAGCAACCGGCTGAGGCGAAGGAAAAGGTTTTGCTTGCTGAGTAGCTATAATTTCTCCATCATATCGATCGCACTGTCAGAAAGGGGTAAAACGGGGCTGCCCTACTGTTCCATTCTTTTTATCTTGTCTGACCGTAGAATTTCAATGATTCCCGGGTTCAAAACGAATTCCCAATGAAGAAGACATTCCTGGTTAGCCTGATTTTATTACTCTCGATAATGAGCCAGGCGCAAAACGCAAAAACACCCATCACTTCCTCATCGCAAAAAGAAAGAGTAGGTATCAAATCAGAAGAGTTTTCAGCCCCTTTGTCCGGCATCATTGAACCCAAATCAGTCGATTTGGCCTGGATGCCTATACTCGATCATGTTGCTGTCAAACACAAAAAGGAGAACAACGTAGTTGAAGAAATAAAAAATCAAAAGCTCCTGATCAAACTACTGGATAACTCACGCTATTCGCCCACAGAAGATGTCTCACTGAATACGGCCATCATGCCCATTGTCAGCAGAAACTTTCGGGGCAATCGAAATAACGGGAGCTCTCCACTGGACAATTCCATTGCCATATCTAATGGTGGAAAAATCATCAGTGTGGCCAATACGACGATCGAGTTTTACCAGCCTAATGGTACCAGGACATACACGAATTCAATTGAAGGGTTCTTTAATGACCCCGGCATTATCGACGTGTGTGATCCTGTCGTGCATTATGACAGTGGCTCTGACAGATTCATTTTTTTCGCACAGGAATGTTCGGGCAGCAGTGGCAATACGTACTTGTTGATTTGTTTTTCCCAAACCAATGATCCAAACGGAAGCTGGTGGAGATATAAACTCGACGGTGATCCTGCGGACCTCAACACCTGGTTTGATTATCCAAAGATTGCTGTCTCGAACAATGAACTATACATCACCGGCAATTCATTTACAAATAGTGGTGATTTCCATGATGTGCTACTGTACCAGATCGACAAGCAGGATGGTTATGCGGGCAGTAATCTGAGCTGGCAGTATTGGAACAATATCCCGGATGCATTTACACTCTTGCCCGTTTCATATGGTCAACAAGGGAATTATGGTCCAGGCGTTTACCTGGTCAGCACAGAAAGCGCGGGGTCTTCAACCATTGGTTTGTATGACCTGACAAATGATATGAGTGCCGCCGATGAAACGCTGTTGTATTACCCGGTTTCCACTGATGCTTATGAACCAGCAGCAAATGGCTTTCAATTTGGTACTGATACCGGTCTCGACAATGGAGATTGTAGGTCATTGTCCGGATTTTATCTGGACGGCGTTATTCATTTTGTCTTTCACTCGGATTATGCGGACACCTACAATGGGATTAATTACAATCGCCTTGATGTTTCCGGTTTAAGTAATGAATCTTCCAGGTTTGGTAAGACGGGGTATGAATATTCCTATCCTTCCGTGGCTTCCTTTTCCAACAGTGAGAATGACCACTCTGTCATGATTGGTTTTGGAAGAACTGGAGAAGATATCTATCCGGAGATCAGAGTTGTTGCCTGTGATCATGACTGGAACTGGAGCTCTTCTGTTCTTGTCAAAGAAGGTGCAGGATTTTCTGATTATACCGCATCTGCAGGAGAAGCGGAGCGATGGGGTGATTATACAGGCATCACCAGGAAGCACAATGATAACGCATCCACTGTTTGGATTAGTGGAAGTTATGGCACTTCATCTAATGATTGGGAAACCTGGATTGGTGAAATCACCGGAATTACTGTTTCAGCAGTTGATGAAACCAATATGATTGATTCTCATTTGAAAGTTTATCCAAATCCTGCTTCAGCTTCATTTACAACATCGTTTAATATCGATCGTGATGATGATATCGGGATAGATATATATGATCAAATGGGTGTGCACATCAAAAATTTATATGCCGGGATTGCACATGCGGGAACAAATAATTTTACGTTTGATTCTGATCCACTAACCGCCGGAACCTATTTTATTTCCATCACATCCAATCATCAGATCCTGAAGAATGAAAAAATTATTATTGCTGACTAATTGCATCAGTTTGATCATCACCATATCCACATGCCATTCACAAAGCCCGGATGACAATGAAAAAAAAGATGCTGTAGTGACATATGTCGACACAGCGAAGCATGATGTTCCGGTAGTCGTATACGATTCTTCAGGGAATATAATTGATACAGTGATTTTAACGAAGCACGTGATCGAACAGACTGATCCCATATCGAAACCGAAAAGGATAGAACATAAAAGTGATCAGCAGTCTAAGCTGGACAGCATCAAAGACGCGAAAGCAAAAGAGAAAAAGAAAAGAAACTGAGAAATTAAACAGGCACTATCAACCCCGCATCATTCTCCGTCACCTTATTCACCCGATCAGAAACTCTGTACCATGTGATCCAATCACCCGGCACAGGCTGGAGATTGTTGATGACGTCTTTTGTCGGGACTGAAGCATCGATCCACAATTTCTCTTGTTCGGGCAACAAGATCAAAGGCATGCGATCATGCAGGTGAGCAATCAATGGATCCGCTTCTTGTGTAATGATGGTGAAACTTTTGATCACTTTCCCATCCTGGCCTTTCCAAACTTCATACAGACCTGCCATCGAAAAGATATCTGTGTTGGTGACTTTGATGCGATATGGAATTTTTCCTTCCGGTGTTTTCATCCATTCATAATAACCGTCAAATGGAACAAGACATCTTCGTTTTTCAAAGGCCTGGCGAAACGCAGGTTTCTCTGCGATGCCTTCGATGCGTGCATTGATCATCTTTGATCCGATCCTGATGTCTTTCGCCCAAAAGGGAATCAGTCCCCACCTGTACAGGTGAATGACTGATGGCTCCTGTTGTGTGATGACAGGATGCAACTGTGTAGGCGCTACATTGAAATTGGGCAAAGGATTGTAGCGCTCCAGGTCTTCACTGTAGAAGTTAGCCCGGAACCGTTCCTCTAGTTCTTTTTCGGTCTTTGTTAGCGATGACCTGCCGCACATTAGCTACCTATACGAACGTATGCATCGATCTTATGGTAGTCTTTTAATTTTTTCACCAGCCTGCGTGCTTCGTTGACATCATCAAAACGGCCCGCCGTCACGGTATGGTATTCCGATAAATCAAAATTGACAACCTCCACATCATTGAAACCCGCTTTCTTCAATTCCTGCAAGCGCTGATTCGCATTGACAAGCTGAAGGAAGTTGCCGACGATCACCATGTGCTGTCCATCTCCCGTCGCACTGACCTGTGTAGGTTTTGCAATCGGCTGTGATGTTTTTACAGCAGGTGGTGGTGACGGTTTCGGTTCAGTTTTCGTGACAACAGGTTTCTTTTCTTCAGTCGCAGGAGCTTTGACCGGTTCCTTTTTTACAGGCTCTGTTTTGGCCGGTTCTTCTTTGACCTTTTCAACAACTTTCTCTTCTGTGTCTTCCCCGCTTTCGGTAGTATTTGTTTCTTCATCAGAAGTGCTGGTGTAATCATTATCAGCAGACCCATCCGTACCAAGTAAATCATTGGTCAGCGAAGTGTCCATATCAGAAGAAGTATCATCGGCTCCGAGGATTTCACTTTCCGTAGCATCGACGATCTGGCGTGGATGTCTTGGATTGTCAGATCCCCATACATGACTGATCCATATGTATAGCAGCAGCAGAATAAAGATGGTGACGAGAATAGTGATGATCCTGTTCATAACGCTTGTAGTTTTCTGTCAAAAAAATAAAACCTGCAGCTAAGATAATACATTTTCATAATGTGTAATGCTTTCTGTGGGTGCTTTTTACTTATTAGTATTAGTCAGTCTTTCATTTTTTCAAAAGGAGAACGACGGCTCAAAATGCCCTATTGTTAGAGTATTTCCCTGTTGAAATGGCATCTTTGCACCCGTCAAATGACCACCTCCATGCATCCGCTCCAATCCACTATTGAATCCGCCTGGAACGACCGTTCACTGCTCAAAGATCCAGCCGTCCAGCAGTCCATCCGCGATACCATTGATCTGTTAAATGCTGGCGAGATCCGCGTCGCCTCCCAGTCAGGTCCCGGACAATGGATTGTAAATGAATGGGTTAAGAAAGCCATCACCCTCTATTTCCCCATCCAGACGATGGAAACAATCGAGGTGGGACCTTTTGAGTTTCACGATAAGATCCCCCTGAAGAAGGGCTTTGCCCAACAAGGTGTCCGGGTAGTTCCACATGCGCTTGTGCGTCATGGATCTTTTGTTGAACCCGGCTGCATCCTGATGCCTTCATATGTCAACATCGGTGCCTATGTCGGATCCGGAACCATGGTCGACACCTGGGCTACTGTTGGATCCTGTGCCCAGATCGGAAGAAATGTTCACCTGAGCGGAGGTGTCGGCATCGGTGGTGTTTTAGAACCACCACAAGCCAGTCCGAATATTATCGAAGATGATTGCTTCATCGGATCGCGATGTATTGTTGTGGAAGGTACCATTGTGGAACAGGAAGCTGTACTTGGTGCTAATGTTGTATTGACACAATCTACGCATATCATCGATGTGACCGGACCTCAGCCGGTCACTTACAAAGGACGTGTACCTGCAAGATCAGTTGTGATCCCGGGCAGTTATGAAAAAGAATTTCCTGCAGGCAGATATAATGTACCATGTGCTTTGATCATTGGCCAGCGACAGGCATCAACTGATAAAAAAGTTTCACTTAACGATGCGCTTCGCGAGCATCAGGTTGCCGTCTGATCTCATATCCGTTATAGTATCTTCAGCGATTAAATATGCAATTAGCCCATTACATCGATCATAGTTATCTGCGTCCCGATGGCACAGAAGCGATGATCGATCGATTGATCGAAGAGACGAAGGAATATGGGTTTAAAGCTATCTGCATACCGCCGATGTATCTGCAATATGCTAAAGAGAAAGCGGGCGAACGATCGTTTTTACTTTGTACAGTCGCGGGGTTCCCAATCGGATATGATCATGTCGAAGCCAAGCTCGCATCGATCCGCCGATCAGCAGAATTAGGGGCGGATGAGATCGATGTAGTCATCAACCTTTCGGCTGCGAAAACCGGGCATTGGGAATTGACGCGAAATGAATTGACAGCTTTACATCAGACTGCTTTAGAATGTGGCATCACCTTGAAGAGCATCATTGAAGCGCAACTCCTGACAGAAAATGAGATCATGCATGTGTGTGAGATCAGCAATGATGTGGGGCTTCACTACGTTAAGACGTCGACCGGTTTTTTTGGTGATCCGGTCAGGGAAGAAATCATACGATTATTGCGAAGGCATCTCAATCAGACGATCAGGATAAAAGCCTCAGGCGGGATCAACCGGTATCATGAGGCGGTCAAAATGATCCGAGCTGGTGCCGACCGATTGGGCTGCAGCCAGAGTGTAGCTATTGTTAAAGAAACAATCAAGGAATAGATCAGTTATATTCGATACAAGCTTTTCATCACATGCGAGGTATTTTCATCAAGGCGTTTTTCTCAGGTCTCCTGCTCCTGATCAGCCCGAATGCTGATGCCCAGATCATTGAAGAGGCCTCGGTATCTGACCTGATAGAACGCTGGAAACTCCTCAATATGGCCACAAAGGAAGTACGTGGCTACAGGGTCCAGATCCTGGCTTCGACGGACCGCAGACATGTTGAATCTGTTCAGCGTGCGTTTGAGCGGAGATACCCGGAGTATCCGGTCCATTTTGCGCACAATGAGCCATATTATTATCTGAAGACCGGGGCGTTTATCACCAATCAGAAAGCGCAGGGTTTTATGAAGAAAATGGCCAAAGAGTATACCGCCTCATTGATCGTGACGGATATGATTAAAGGCGAAGAATTGTTATTGTACGATCAATAGGGGCTTGTTTTTTCATGACAAAATTTGACTGGATTAGTTTTGCTCTTGTTGTCAGCCTGATGATCATCGGACTGATGATGATCTATGCTGCAGGTTATCAGCCGGATTCAGAAGTTG
>JANMVA010000213.1:0-3519 GCA_031392195.1 Saprospiraceae bacterium
GGAAAGTTTTATTAAAAAATAAGCAGATCCTCCAAGATTCACTTTCTCACTTTCTCATTTTCTCATTTTCTCATTTTCTCACGTTCTCACGTCTCTCATGTTCCTCACATTCTCACGTTCTCACATCCGAGATCCTGATCATCGTATCCTCCACCTTATGTACCAATTCCGTATAATGAGCATTCCTCTTAGTGGAATGGTCCCTCTGCAATGGAAGATCAACATGAAAATGCTCCACGATTTGTGACGGCGGTGATTTCATGATATAGATGTCATCTCCCAGGTAGACAGCTTCACTGATATCATGTGTGACAAAGATGATCGTAGAATGAAATCGCTCCCATAGATTGATCAGCATATCCTGCATCTGGATCCGCGTCTTCACATCAAGGGCTCCAAACGGTTCATCCATCAGGACAATTTCAGGATTGGCAATTAAACTTCTTGCAATTGCTACACGTTGCAACTGACCACCAGACAATGCAGGATACTGCGCATATTTTTTTTCGTGACCTGCCAATCCCACAAGCTCAATCATCTCCATCGCTTTGGTATAGCGCTCCTTCTTATCCATTCCCTGGTAATCCAGTGCGAGTGCAACATTATCCAACACAGTCATCCATGGCAGTGAGGAGTATTGCTGAAACACCATGCTCACGCGTTGCTTATCACTCACAGGATTACCCTTGATTAAAACCTCTCCTTCCGTAGGTGTCTGTAACCCTGCAATATATCTTAGTAAAGTAGACTTACCACTACCGGATGCACCGAGCAGGATGATAAATTGTCCCTGGTCAGGCTTGTCCTCAATCAGGAGATCCAATCCTTTGATGATCCATGACTTTCCGCCATCATAAGACTGTCCCACATTTCGCAGCTCAATGATATTAGCTCTTGCAGGCACATCTTTAAATTCTATCCCCATGGTTAGCTGGATTGAGCTTTGACGGATTGTAAAGCCATAGCATCGGATCGCTCCTGAAACCATTTCCAACCGCGATAAAATAAGAACAACATGACGATCAGGTGAATCACCCAAACAGGTTCACCAAATAAATAACTCAAAGGCTTGATGTTAAGGAATGGAATAAATTCATTGATCATCAGGACGATGTAAAAGATGATCACGATCCAGCCCAATGCCATCATTGAATAATCGAGAATGACGCTGACAACACCTTTTTGTTCAATTCTGGAAGATTTGATGGAATCTTTTGCCTGGTACTTATGTGGAAAAAGTTGTCGGTCAAGCCACACGAAAATCTTGTCTTGGATAATACCAATCAGCATAATGATGATCAATAGGGCAAATACTTTATCATACCGTCCCTGTCTGAATCCAACTGCATAGATCAGATTGCCAATCCCACCCTGGCTGGCAATCATTTCAGCTACTATAATATAAGTCCAGGAAATGGCCGTTAACACTCTGATATCATCTGATAACCTCGATAACACACTGGGAAAATAAACTGTACGGAGCACTTGCCAATCTGTCGCACCCAGCGTGTGAACTGTTTTCAAAAAAACATCATCCACTTCATCAATTCGTTGCACCATAACAGGCAACAAATAGATCAAAATACCAAAGGCCAGAAAATGGATTTTCATATCCGCATCAATACCAAACCATCCAATAAACAATGGTAACAATGCAGTCAATGGTATGTACCGAATGGCATCAACCTGGCGTTGAAATCCCCACCTTGTATATTTGATCAGGCCAATGATGAACCCTATCGGTAAAGCAATGGCCAGTGCTTCAACATATCCGGCAAGATTCAATCCGATACTGAATCCAACATTCGGGACCAATTCATTCTTATGATACAATTCCCCAAAAGCAGTCAGAACTCTACCGGGTGAAGGCAATGTCGTAGGACCCAAAATAGGAGTGGCTCCACTGGTCAGGAGAATCCAAACCATTAAAACCAAAGCAGCGCCCAATATCCCAAATAACAATTTGGATAATACGCTACCACTTTCTGTATTCCCAATGAATTTCATCGAATAGCTTTTATCTACGCTATTCTTAATTCGCGACTAACTGAAAATCAGTACGCCTGTTCTTTGCCTTGCAATCCTCATTCTGATTCTGCTCGCAACCCTCCACAGGCTTGTCAGGTCCATTTCCAATAATGATAAACCGGTTCTTATCGATACCATATTCTGAGGCGAGGTAATTCGCAACAGCCTGAGCTCTCTTCTTCGACAGATCTATGTTCGATTGCTTAGATCCCACATTGTCAGTATTCCCTTCTATACGAACTCTGGAATTTGCAAATGAACGCGCGATATCTGAAAACTGTAGATCAATAATAGTCTTTGAATTTTCATCCAGTGCAAACTTCCCGGAAGCAAAATTGATACTGACAGGTTTGCTGGCCACTGCAGGAGCTTTAGCTTCTTCTGCAGTTGGAACAGCAAATGTTTTGCCCGGCTCTGCTGCATGAGAAGGACCAGTTAACTTTTCAGACCCCGCCTGCACGGCAGCAGTCCAGATAGCGGTACGCCATGGTGGAGCTTCAGAAGCTGCATCACCCGTCATCACAAAGTTCTTGCTCATCTTGTTATACAGATCTTCACCTCTCTGACCCTTGTACTGCGGATTCATTCCAAAGAAGTTCATGTTATCGCCATGACTTGTCCAATACACCACCTGTGTCATACCCATGGCATCTTCTACACCGAGTTTATTCAATTCAGCTAAATACTTTGCTGCTTTATCGCGATTCGAAGGATTCTCTTTTAATTCCGCCACAGCCTTCATCCAGCCTTCATAAAAGCCTTCAAACATCGCGCGTTTTGCATTCAATACAGATTCTTTTGCAAAAAAGATATCTGCAATTACGTGCGACTGATTTTGTGTAGTCAATAATACTTTTGATCCGGGCAAATCTTTTGTAGCCAGCATATCATCCGGGCTCCATACAACCGCAGCATCCACTTCACCACTCTTGAATATTTGTGCAGCAGTAATATTGTCTGATGTTTTGACCACTTCGATGTCTGAATATTTAAGGTTAGCTGCTTCAAGTGCTGTTACTAATAATGTCTGAGCCGGAGATGGAACAGCCACAACCACTTTTTTTCCTTTGAGATCATTGACTGTATTGATTCCTCTTTTGACAATGATCGCATCACCACCGCGTGACCAGTCAACCTGCATAAATGCTTTTGGTTTATAAGCATTGATATCTGCAGGTCCGGTATAAAGAGGGAACGCATCAGCAGTTTGTACAGCGACATCATACTCATCAGCGATCCATGCATTCATCGCATTGATGAGGTCATTCTCCAGGACAAATCTGACTTTGAATCCATACTCTTTGAAAAACCTGGAGTTCTCATTTGGCTCAGAACCCTCATTAAAATACAAGCCAGGTCCATAGCCCCCCCATGATACAAGCTGTACCACTAATGTGTTCTCATCATCGTTAAAGCCGGTAGTCTGCTCTTCACTCTTCTCTTCAATCTTAGCTTCTTCTGCTTTCTTCTTCAGGTTAGTGCCCAGCGAAG
>JANMVA010000428.1:0-5377 GCA_031392195.1 Saprospiraceae bacterium
AGTCCATCCTCTAACAACGCAGGCCTTAATTCTACAGTCGCAATATTCTGACCTGTTGAAGAAGCTTCGTTGAATACAACCCAGTCCTCGGAAAATGAAATACGCCTTGGCTGCACATCCGATGGAAATTCAAGGAAAATAGCGAATGATGTTGTATCATCCAGTCGCAGATATTCATTTTCATCATGCAGCTCGATGACGATCAATGGCCTGGAGGCTACCAGGTCTCCATCTAATATATGATGTCCGTCAAATGTGACATCGAGGATCGGATTGAGTTCATCACCATTGACGCGCAAAGGCAGGATGCCGATATTATTATTTTTGTTTGTTTCCTTCACTGCTTCACCGACATTGACATCCATCAGAAGGCGATAATCGCCTGACATTTCATTAGTGATTTTTTCAAAATCCACTTTCACGCTGGAATGGGCATTGAGACCCGGGATCACATAAATCAGTTCTTCAGTTGTATTGTCATCAGCGATGATCTTCAGTGATACGGGAATGGAATCCGCATGATAGGCGCTTATATTTTCCACGGATGTAGCTAAAAACAATTTTTGACCCTGATCGAGTGTTTCGCCCTGGTAGACGAACTCATGATCTGCATTGATCACAAATTCCGGTCGGCCATCGAATAATACGCGCCAGTAATTAATGCTTGAAGGTTTGTAAGCAGTACTGTCACTTGTGCTCAGCGACAACTGGATATATGGATACAGGGCTGCATTTAGATGGCTGATATCAAGTGAAGCCTCATTGATATCATTTGAAATCCATAAGGTGTCTGTAAGATCCTTCTTTAACGCCCATGCAGACAACGTATTATTGCCGGCTGTATCCAGCAAGGTCTTGATATCGTTTTCAATCGCAAGCCATCTGGATGCAGGGCCTATCAGTTTGGTGGTAAATGTACCTGCTGTGAGGAAAGAGCCGCCATCAAAACTGATCGAAATCACATCATCAATATTGACACCGATCTCTTCTTTGATGATCCCTTTGTCTTTCTGAAACAAGATGATGTAAGGCACACTGCCCGTTGTAGCCAATGTCCTGATCCCTGAAGAAGGGAACTGTGCTTCTATCGTCGTGAATATACTTTTTCCAAAAGCCTGCTCATCAGCAGCCCATTGCTCCGGATGATAATCAGGAAATCCTGTATGCTGGTAAGTATAGAAAAACACATAATAACCTGTAGGGATCACATTGTCGATCAGGTTGATCATGTCCTGTCTCCCCTGTGCAGTCGTCAGGTTGTATGCAAATCCCTCCATCGGAATGGCAAGCCCCAATGAACCATACAATCCTCCCGGTGGGTTCATGAAATAATTTCCAGTGACAGAATCGATCGCCACCACAAATCCATGGATATCTGAATTGCGAAAAGTTTGTGCAAGCTTCGCATTAAACTTTCCATCCTCATAGAAATAGGGAACCAGTCCTTGCGGAACATCATGATACCGGTTGACCATCCTGTAATTTTTGCTCTTTCGCTCAAAATTGAAAGTGTGTAGAGTACTATCTGCTACAAGTGTGTCCAGTGTATTATCTGTCAGCTGATGGAAGTGTGACTGATTCCATCCATTAATCGTTTCCGGCTTATATATAAATGACCGCTTGCTCCACAAGTATGGTTGTTCGGGCGAAATACTATCTGTGCTCACACGCCAGAAATAGACCCTGTCCTGAACGTAACTCAACGGAGGTGTCCATTTCAATGTGCCGGCATGATCAGGAAATCTTTCTTGCAACAAAGCAGGGCTGTTAAACAAAGCAGTTGTGTCTATCTGCATTACCATATCCTGATGGCGGATAAATGCATTGCTGCTTGTCGCCACTAACTCAGGAAGGGCTATAGTGACGATGTTGAAGTCCGGAGGATATGCGGCAGAGACAACATTATCCACGACAATAAACTGTATGCCTTCTACGCCTAAATTGTCTTCAAGGTCATTGTTGTTTTCTGCATCAGGTGCCGGTGCTTCAGCAACCAACTGATCGGGATCGATACGAATCAATAATCTGAATGCACCCTGTTTTCCGGCCGTAGCTAAAGGAAGCTTTACAGAAATGGTTGTTTCAAATCTCTCTGAAAGAAAGGTACCGGTCTTCACAGGAATTTTCTGGCCATCAGGTGTTTTGATGAATACCGTGTAGCTAACCGTTTGATTTAGGTTTCTTCCAATGTTGGCTACAGTGAATGTCACATCGAAACTGTCTGTTTTTGTGGTGAGGATTTCAGGTGTGATCGAAACAGAGCTGCGATCAATCAGGTAATCGGGTCCATCAAACGGATGCATGCGGATAGCAGGATCACCCTGGAATGTCTGTTGCTCGAGGAGATACCGATATTGATTGGAGCCGGTCAGTTCGGGATTGACAAAATTGCTCACAGACCGAAGGCCATGCAAAATACTTTCACCTAGTGTACCTCCATATCCAATATTGCCCATGAAATCATACCATGGTCTCGCCCAGGAAATTAATGCCGAAGCAAATTGTGAACCTGAGCCAGAAATAAAAGCAATGGCCCCTTCATTGGGGATCTGTACATAAGCATCGCTGAGGCTGAAGATCGTACCATGTATCTGTCCTGCGCTGCAACCCATCGCACTAAAGACGGGATACCGGCTCTGATTGTTCCATTCAGAAGGGTCATTGATATTAAACTCAAATGTGGTAGATGCTGAGTGACCGAGGTAGTTGATCAGACCGCAACCTTCGTTCAATAATTTCAGGATTTGAGCAGATTGAGATTCGCCGATGATGTCTGTTGATTCTTTTTGAAAGAAATGTATTTTCGCTCCATAGCCTGATGCTGCAAGATCTTCACCCAGATCCGTGAGCACGACTTTGAAATCATTTTGTTCGATGGCTGTCTTACCACCACCCAAGTGCATGACATTTTTGATCCACTCTTTATCCTCAAGAGTCTGGCCCGCAAACGTGGACAGATCGTGTTCTTTGATTTTATCGAGATAAATATCGATGCCTTCCTGATCAACAATGGCAAGGCGTCCAATTGGATATCGTGGTACAATGTCCCAGATGGTCGCGGCTAAGAGTCCATCAGAACCGGGTCTTCCAACAGTGGGAACAAAAAATCCTTCCTCCCAGCTGCCATCATTGTAGCGTGAACGATTGTATTCGATCGCGCGGCCAATAATGAAAATCATTTTTGCTGAAGGCCAGCTACGTTGCATGAACTCTACAAAATTGCGAACAGCCTGAGGATGTTTCTCGATCCCATAACCAAACTGATCATAGAGATCGAGAATGGAATATGCTTTTGCGTTATATCCACCTCCCGCAACTGATGCACGGTATTGGATGTATTCACTACCATTGCCGCTCTCCATCAGATCAGGATGTGTGATGACGACATACTCGGTGTCATCGCCAGAGAAATCAATGAAAGATTTTTGCTCGAAGGTTGTGATGTATTCAAGTCCACCGTTCAGATTGAGGAAAACCAATCGCTGATCTACTAAAGTTTGAGGCCAGACAAATTCGACATTATCGGATGCATCGAGTGAAGTCACCATTCTGTTAAGTCCGTCAGCGGAATAAATAACCGGTGGAATACTTTGCGGAGACATGCCACTGATTAAAAAATGCTGTGCGTTAGGTTTACCATCGATGATAAAACTACTAGCTGATGTTCCTGCAGCAAGCGATCTTGGATATGTCAGCTCAACGATGACGAGTGATTGCCGGCTCGTGATACTTAGGCTTGTTACTTTCAGTTGGTTATCATCCGTCAGCAAGGACATTGGTATCGTGTAATTACGATCAGCGATGCGCAGATCGTTCAATACAATCGTATCGAGGTTTTGGTCATTGAGTGAGATCACGAACTCATGATCTCCATAGTTGGATGATGTCAGCCTGATATGCAGATTTGCATCCGGCCCGGAAGCAAAACGGTTTAGTGCAGGAATCTGAACAGTGCTGTTCGTTTCGTTGACTTTGCTGAAGCCCTCACTATGCATGTAGCTCGAATAGGAAACAGATCCTCCACCGGAAACAGGAAAATAAGGATCGTTTAGAGAAGCAGTGTAACTGATCTTTTCATTGTGCAGATAATAACTTTCTGCAGCAGGAGGACTTGTCAGATCATTCAGAAGCGTTTGTACACGTGCCGGGGTATCCGTACCACCTAAAGCCAGGTAATAAACATTATGGTCTGAGTACATGCTGTGCTCCGGATGAAGCATATCTTCTGCCGGTTTGCGGAAAAGATATTGATCCAGCTCGCCGCGGTTTTTATCTCCGAGGAATTCGATATAATCATCATTGCCAAACACACCATCGGTGCTGACGTACAAAGGTGTTTGTTGGCCCATGTTGTAAATCCTCAGGTTAGACCCTATAATTTCATTTGCTGAAATGCCTTGTGAAACCATGGCATCCCTCGTGATCCGATAGACCTTGTTTTCATCCACGGTAAACTTAAAATACCGCTGATCATATTGGATCCATTCATTGCCAACGAGCGTGTCCTGCCCGACGACCATCTGGCCGAATGAAAGTTGAAGCGTAAATAAAAAGAGGAGAAGAGTTAAGTAGGATCTGTGTTCCATTAAAATAAGGTCTACTGAGATAAAAAGTATGGTTCTCAAAGTTAGGAAGTTTCAGGCTAAAGGGGGTAAGAAAGGAGCCGTGCTGACGTCTGAAAGCCTATTAATCAGCCATAAATAGTTTAATCTCACGGCCAAAGACGACCGGATCATCTGCATGGACCCAATGCCCTGCACCGGGGACAGAGATTAACACTGCATTTGGGAATAAAGACAGGATCGACGTCCAGTCTTCATCCAATACGGACTGTGACTCTTCACCTCGGACAAAAAGGGCAGGTCCCTCAAATCTATTTTCCTTTCTTATCTCTTTCATCAGATCAGGATAGTGATCAATCAGGGAGTTCATATTTGCCTT
Organism: Saprospiraceae bacterium; assembly: GCA_031392195.1. GTDB lineage: Bacteria > Bacteroidota > Bacteroidia > Chitinophagales > Saprospiraceae > Opimibacter. The sequence continues at coordinate 4,942 of JANMVA010000428.1, forward strand.
CCATTCAAACCCACCCCCAGTCTTTCTGCTCAGGTTTTTCAACAGAAACTGAATGGTCGCCTGATCATCTTTCAGATGCTGAGCCAATATGTTTTCTGCTTCATCTCTGTCATGCAATGTTCCGGGATCTATTGCCTGAATGGCGGCAATGACATCCTGGTGATGTGGCGGATATTGTTTCGGAGCGATGTCAACGACGATCAGTTTTTCAACTCTCCCGGGATGCTCTAAGGCCAGCTGCATCGCAACCTTACCACCCATCGAATGTCCCAGAATGATTGCACTTGTCAGGTTAAGATTCTCCATGAGTTCGATGACATCATCAACCATGAGGTCATAATTCATTTCTGCTGATTGAGGAGAAAGACTGGGGGTGGGTTTGAATGGAAGGCAAATATGAACTCCCTGATTGATCACTATCCTGATCTGATGAAAG
>JANMVA010000450.1:0-2796 GCA_031392195.1 Saprospiraceae bacterium
ATAAAAAAATATCCGCTCCTGGCAACAACAGGTGGGTGTCGCAATGGTACGATTACCGGAAATTATCCGGGCAATGGCAATGATGCGAAGACAGATTGCGGATATTATACGCAACAGCAGATTAAAGACATTGTACAATATGCTGCTGACCGGTATATCATGGTTATCCCGGAAATTGAAATGCCCGGTCACTCTTCAGCAGCCATTGCCGCTTATCCGCAGTTAAGTTGTTTTCCTGATGAACCTACCAAACCGGCTGATGGCGTAAAATTTTGGGCAGGTCCCAATACAGGCAAACAAGTGCAACAAGCCTGGGGTGTATATGAAGATGTATTTTGTCCAACAGAATATACATTCCATTTTTTAGAGGATGTATTGGATGAAGTGATCGGGTTATTCCCTTCCAGCTATATCCATATCGGCGGTGATGAATGCCCGAAGGAAGCCTGGAAACGTTCACCATTTTGTCAGCAGTTGATTCTGGAAAAAGGATTGAAAGATGAACACGGTTTGCAAAGTTATTTTATAAGCCGGATTGAAAAATACCTGAATAGCAAGGGGCGGAATATTATAGGTTGGGATGAAATACTGGAGGGAGGTTTGGCTCCCAAAGCTACGGTCATGAGCTGGCGTGGTGAGGATGGTGGCATTGAAGCTGCCCGACAAAAACATCATGTCATCATGTCGCCTAACAGTCACGTATATTTTGATCATGCACCTAATAGTCCGGAAGATTCACTGGTGATCGGGGGATATCTGCCTTTGGAAAAAGTGTACAGCTACAATCCGATGCCTGATGAACTGACCGCGGATGAACAACAATATGTATTGGGGGCGCAGGCAAATTTATGGACAGAATATATATCAAGTCCTGCCAAAGTGGAGTATATGCTCTTTCCAAGATTGACAGCATTGAGTGAAGTTTTATGGAGCAAACATGAAAACAAGAGCTGGCCCATTTTTCAGCAAAAGATGGAGAGTCAATACAAAAGGTATGATCTGTGGGGTGTGAATTATAGTAAGCCTAAATCATAAGACCGGCTGCATTTTCGTCAACTTCATATCGGTGAATTAGGAAGCATTTTCGCTGAATAATTTTCTCCATGCTCCATGCCAATCATTCATTTCTCTTCATTCGATATCATTCTTTCGAAAACCCCGGGGAGTTTGCTTTACATCGCTAATTTGCAAATCTTCTTACTTCTCACCTCTTACTTCTAACTTTTTACCTCTTACTTTTTACTTCTTACCTCTTACCTCATACTTCTCACCACTCACCTCTTACCTCTCACCTCTCACCTACTACTTCTTTTCTTTTCTTCGAGCTCTTAGTGAAAGTGTAGACATCTTCCACAGCTTTATACCGTACCATTACCTCACCTGCAACAAGCAGAATGACGCCTGTAATAAACAATCCATTACGGATAATCTGGATCACCGATTCCCAGGATGGCCAGTTTGTTTTAACGATCAGCAATTCGAAGGCGATGACGACCGCGCTGGCAAGCAATAAGAAAAGACTGATATCGCGATAAGGACGAACCGTTGATTTTTTCTGGCGGATGATACAGTTGATCAGAAACAATTTTGTGCTTTCGTGATCCGGGTTGATCTTGAGCAATTCTTTTAAAATATGAACTGCCTGATCGATCTTATCGAGGTTATGGAGTGACGCTGCTTTTTTAAATAAGGTTTCAAAATAAATATCCTGATCGCGGTGAATGACAATGTTGCGTTCGATGCTCATCTCCAGTAAATGATCGGCCAGTTTAGCCTGACGTGCATACTCGCCTGTTTCGAACAATGCTTCGTTGTACAACACCATCATATCAAAATACTCTTCCGCATCCAGTTCCCGAAGCATGAAAAAATTCTCTTCGATGAATTGAATCTTTTCCTTGTACGCCGTCTCCTCGATCGCCAGGAAGGCCTCGTAGGTTTCAGATTGCTCGTTGTACAATGGTTTTTTCATCTCAGTGGATAAATAAATGGTCTGCTGGGGGCCGCATCCAATTCCATGGCGGGGATTTGGATCTCAAGTAAATATAAGCCATCCGGTATCACATTGTCAATATATACGAGCTCCGTTATTGTTGCATTGTGACGGGGATTTTCGGGGTAATTCCAGAAAGATCTATGCGCCGCCAATAGTCCTGCATCCTCCTCCCGGTCCACGGATGGAAGGTCAAGGAGCAAATGGAGAATATCTTCTTTGGCCATTTTTTCTGTTACCCGGACATCCAAGTAAGGAGGGTTTGTACTGCTATACTGACGAGCCATTTTATCCGGATGGTTGGGCATCGTCCGGATGATGATGGATTCGATCCCCTTCTCCCATTCCAAATCATCAATAACACGGTCACCATTTTCCTGCATAGAGGGATAGACAGAAATTAATTGTGCTATCCAATAGCCCGGTTGAAGTGATTGATGAATCGAATAACGTTCTTTGGAAATGTGGCCCACACATTCTGTATGCGTTCCATTTCCATGCGGATTGATCCGCACGTTATAAAAATTGACACTGGCCCCATTGCGTGTATCACCTATCCACTCACCTGCGCGATGAGGTGCAGCTTCATACAAGGGAGCGTAATATGCATTCGGTTGTGACTGTGTATCATCCAGCGGTATCGCAATACAATGTGCTTCGGAAAAATTGGTTTGAAGTGTTTTTCCATTCAGCTCAATGCTGACCGATGCGCGTTCCATTAGTTACGCGAATCTTTACCCCACGTCAGCTTATCATGCAGGGTACGTAGAAATGAATAATTGTAAAGTTGGATGAGCCTTGCT
>JANMVA010000466.1:0-6891 GCA_031392195.1 Saprospiraceae bacterium
TCCGGGTGCGGATCACTGACCTGATCAATGAACGATACGATGCTACACTATTAAAGGATATCAGGCTGACCGACTCCGCGCTTGAATTTGATACTTCTGAGATGATAAAGGGTCAGTTTGTGACAAAAGGGAAAATAGACATCAGCAAAACGGTGACAGTGGAGGTGAATTACAATAACATCGTGAAGTCACAGATCCTTCATGCGGGGGAAAAGGAAAATGAAGTAAAGTTTGAAGATGTGCAGCCTGCAGATGAGCGTGTATTGAGTTCATTTGTGAGATTACTATATCCATTATCCGACACGGGTGCCCCGGTCAACAAACTGAGCACTGTTGAGATCAATGATGTAGCGATCCCGATCGATGGAGCTATTGATCTTGGTAACATGGAGATTGCCTCGGATGGGACCATCAGAATTGATAAGCGTTTCAGAAATACCCCTCCTGTCACGATCGAAAGTTTTAAGAAAGTCAGGAATGCCATTTTTGTCATGGACACAAAGCTGATTGCTGACAGAACGGACATCACGGCTAAGAAATGTATGGCGACCATAACCAAAGCCTTGACAGCAATTCAAATCAGGGAACTGCTCGAGAAGCGGAAGGAATTTAGGGTCATCGCCGAAAAAACGGATCTGAACATGTTGAATTTTTACTGTTTCCTCATGAGTCCGGCGGAAATTAAAATCATCCTGACTATACTCAAGGAATGAGTGATCATGTCGTGAATACAATCCGCTTGCAGATGCCTGTGTCAGGTTATGAAGATGGAGTGGAGGTTCAGTCCAAAGCAAAACACTGGACGCACCACACATTGCCGCATCTTCTGGAACAGCCGCTGGACAGCCTTGGCAAACATGATGAGATTATTTATCTCGATACCCTGACCATCGATCTGCCGGATTTTCCGTGGAATCTTACTGCCTCCGAATGGCACAATCGGTTAAGCGCTGCATTGTCAGGGAATGTTACGCATAAGGAAAGTGCATTTATTATTTATAAGCAATGGGTTTTCTTCCTGAAGTCCGGGAGTTTTGAACGTAATGCTATTTTGAAATCAGCAAGGAGTATCGAAGAGTTTCTCCTGATCCATCTTTCCAGGATTGATGATTTTGATTTATTGTCCATTCGTTTCAGTGATCTGACCATTTCTTTTTGGAGAAGATTTTTGAGTGTTCACACGTTTCCTTTTATTTCGCTGATGCTTCATCGATGGTTTGGTATACCTAATGAGCTAGCAATCAAATTGGCCGTTTCCGCAAAGAGAATGGTTGAAACTAATCCGGAAGTGCTTACAAGAGTATTCAATTATCACTTCCAGCTTAAGGGTTCCATTCCTCAAAAGAAAAGGGAGAAATTGATATTCCACCTCTTATCCGGTGATGTCAGGGTCATTACGCGCGAATTGGATAGAGCAGGGGTAAAAAATGCTGAGTTACCTGAACCTGAATTATTGCCTGATCCTGTTGAGGCATATATCGATTGTCCGAATGCAGGGATTGTGATCCTGTTTCCATACATCAAAGGTTTTCTTGAAAATGTAAAACTGATCCGGGATGATGTGTTCATTAGTGAACAGGCGAGGTTAACAGCAATACAGGCATTGTACCATGTGGTGAGTGGTAAGTCCATGGGGGAGGAGAATGAATACGTGATGATGAAAATCCTCTGTGGAATTCCGTTAGATGAGTATGTTCAGTTTGATGCGATGCTTCCTGAGGCTGTTTTATCTGAGATCGGTGAATTATTAAGCTCCGTCATTGGGCATTGGGGCGTTTTGCAAAACACATCTATAGAGGGTTTGCGCGAAACATTTTTACAACGACCGGGAAAATTATCGGTGAAAAATGAACAGTATATCCTCCAGGTAGAAGAATCGGGAGTGGATATTCTGCTGGATAAAATCCCGTGGGGATTCCGTAATTACCGATTGCCCTGGATGCAGCATCCCGTCATCACTGAATGGTATTAAACTGTGCAGTTTCAACCGGCCATATTATCTCCCGTTAAAAAAAAGAAACCATTCATTCAAAATGGCCGGAAGGATCCTTTTATCCGGGGTAATGGAAAGAACAATGGTGCAAATCCTACGCACAAGCAGGAGGATAAAGCTGATGCATTCGCCCAGTCTGTTGCTGAAAATCCGAAAATCCTGAATGCATTTCTGCAGAACAAATCCGGCAGAAACAGGAATCAGAAGAATAGAAGTGATGAGAAAAGCGAAGAACGGGGCCAGCCGTTGCACCATAATCTGCTGGAGGCTTTCAGGTTTTATTTAGGTGAAGATTTTTCAGATGTCCGGATCCACACAGATGCCCTAAGCACGCAGATTGCCATTCAATTTAATGCTGCAGCCGTGACTGTGGGTTTTCACATTTACCTGAATGAAAATGTATTTGATGCGGGTTCTGTCGAAGGATTGTATTTATTGGCCCACGAGCTATATCATACAAAGGATCCTGATCAGCGTTCGAAAACGATCGAGGTGCAGTTAAAGCCATTGACTGAGCTCAATGATCAGACAGCAGAACAGAAAAAAGCATTGCGTAATGCAGTTAAGATTGCGCAAGGTGAACAGGGTGAAGTTGATTCCAGTGCAACGAATGAGGATAAGACAAGAGTCGGGTGGCAATATTTAGTTGAATATTTCAAAACTACGATGGGAGAGGATACCATTGTGGCCAATAAAGAAGATTATAAGCCCGGTAAGTTTCTTGAAGATAACATCAAATACATCCGAAGAGGCAAGGCAACAAAAATCAAGATTGTCGATGGAGTGCATACGCAGGTTGTGGATGAAAAAGCTGATCTGCTGCCAAGCTGGTGTGGCATATTTGCTTTCTGGGCTTATCACAAAGCAGGTATTCATCCGCCAAAATGGGAATTGGGTAAAGCGAATTTTACAAGCAAAGATCAATATCCTAAAGGCGAGTATTTACCACGACCGGGTGATCTGGTCATCAAGAATGGATTCAACCATCACGCCATTGTAGTGAGGACTATTCCCGAAGTCGTCACAGATACAAAAGACCTGGGCAGTGTCAGAGTAGTGACGATCAATGGTAATACTGCCGGTAGCAATCACACCGGTGGCCAGATCCAGGAAAAGACAGATCCGTATTCGTATTGGGATTATTATGTCAAACCATTCTTCGCAGGTGTGGTGATGACACCGGAGAAAGATTTCAAGGTTGATGAACGATTAAAGAAAAGCCTCGGTGAAGAAACCGGCAGTTCGAGTGTTGCCACTTCAATCAAGCCTGCAGATCTTTCGATCAGTCAACACAGTTCATCATTGCAACCTGTTGGTGACATTGGTCTACTCAAACCGGTGGATGAAAAGAAGGTTGCGCCGGAGGAAGTCGAAGCGCCACCTATCGATCCGAAGAAAATCATGGCAGAAGACCCTGCGTATAAAGAATTGAATACAACACTCAAGCAAAATGCGGAAAAAGAAAAAGACCATGCAGAGCCGGAGATTAAAGCAGAAGAGGCGCAGCATAGTGCCATATCACCTAAAACGGAATCATTAGGAAAAGCAAAAGCAAAGAAAGTCACCAAGCTCGCTGCATTGCCCAGGCCTAAGGATTTTAAAGCTGAAGATTTGAAGGCGAGTATTCTCAAAGAAGTCGACAGATTAATTGAAGAGAAAAAGGAAGAGGCCAATGAAACGGGAAATAAGCCGAAGATCAAAGACAATGAGATTGCCGAAGTAAAAAAGGTCAACCAGGCTGATATTAAAAAGCAGCGAACAGAATCAATGGGCGATGTTGAAAAATCACACAAAGCGCCGCCCGACGAAAGTGGAATCGAACAGCGGGAAGCTGCAGATGTCATCGTTGAAGATCCCGGAAAAGAGAAAAGGATCCAGGAGACAGAAAAGGCAGTTGCAAAACCAATTGCGGATGAACGAATCACACTGGAGGAGGATTCTGCGAAGATTGACAATAAAATGGCTGAGAATGATGTCGATGAAAAGCAGCTGGAAGAATCAGAAGAAGAAAAATTTACCGGTGCGTTATAAGATAAGAAAGGAAGCCAGGCAGAGGCGGCCGCAGTCAAAGAAGATTATCGGGCAGAAGAAACGGTCAAACTGGATGCCGATAAGAAAAATACAAAGCATTCGATCCTTTCCAATGTGGATAAAATCCATGAAGCGCGTAAAGGTGAATTTGGAAATGTGGATGCCGTCAAGGATAAAACAAAATCTGCTGATGAGGCAAAGCGCAAGGAGGTCACTGATGGAATTGAAAAAATATATAATGATTCAGAAATATCCGTAAATGCCAAGCTGGCGGCACTGGAGGCCTCGGTGGGTATCGAGTTCGATCTGATCATGAACGCAGCCAATAATAATTTTAAACGGAATGTCAATAATGCACTGGATGAAGAGTTTACGTGGGAATGGGCTGCTAAAAAACTGGACAGGAAGGATTATAACAGGAGGGTCAAAAATGTATTTGATAATGAATCGAGAAAATACAGGGAGGAATTATCCGAGGCATTAAATCCGCTGACCACAAAAATTGCGACGACTCTTAATGCCATTCTCGATGAGATCCAGGCTGCGAAAACGGCTGTGATCGTGTTTGTGGATGGATTAGATCCGGCCATGGCAGAAATAGGTATTCAAAGCGCAAAAGGTGTGTTGGAAAAATTCAGTGCCCTGGAAGAATCAGTCAATGAAAAACAGAATGGGCTGACGAATAACCTGGCGAAGAAATATGCGGATGGTGTGATGTCTCTGGAAAAGCAATTCAAGGAGATCATGGACTCCCGCAAGAGCTGGCTGGAAAAAGCATTGGATGCGATCATCGATGCAATCAAGGAGATCATTAATCTTTTTATTGATCTCAAAAAAGCGCTTGAACGTGCAGCAGCGTATGGAAAGCGGATCATTAAGGCACCGCTGAAATTCTTTGGCAACCTGGTCAAAGGTGCCTCAGCCGGCTTCAATAATTTTGTGAAAAATATTGCCAAGCATCTTCTGCAGGGAGCGCTTGAATGGGTAACCGGGGAAATGGGTGATGCGGGAATTCAACTGCCTGATAAATTTGATTTTAAAGGAATACTCAGCATCATCCTGCAAGTTCTTGGAATTTCGATTAACAACATCAAGGAAATTGCGAAGAAAGTGATCGGAGCCAAGTATGTGGCGCTACTGGAGAAAGGTGCAGATCTCGGTGTGAAAGCCGGTGATAAAATATTGCAGGTATTTAATATCCTGAAGAAGGACGGCATCAGTGGTTTGTGGGAATTTATCAAAGAACAATTCAGCGACCTGAAAGAAAAGCTGATGGAGGAGGCTAAGTCCTTTATCGTGCTGACCATCGTTGAAGCAGCAGTGATCAAAGTGGTATCCATGCTGATACCCGGTGCAGGTTTTATTTCTGCAGTCAAATCCTTGATTGATTTTCTACGTACGCTGTTTGCAAAAGCCCGCCAGATCGTAGCGATCATCACAGGGATCATTGACACATTCGGGGAAGTGCTGGACGGGAATGTCGGTAAGGTCAGTGAGAAGGTCGAATGGGTCCTGGCAAAATTCCTTAGCCTGGCAATAACATTCCTGGCGGCCATATTGGGATTGGGGAAAGTCGGAAAGAAGATCAATGACATCATTCAGAAAAAAATAAAAGATCCAATTAATAAGGCCATCACCAGGATGATGGAGAAGTTAAAAGCGGTCATGACCAAGCTGGGCATCTTTAAGTTTCTTGATAAGGTGGATGAAAAGATTAAAGCTGGTGGAAAATGGGTAGAGGAGAAGAAAGGTCAGGTGAAGGCCAAAGCGAAGGAACAATGGGACAAGTTCAAAAAGTGGATTTCGCTTAAAAAAGTATTTACGACAGAAGGTGGTGACACACACTCCATCTACTTCGATAAATCGCAGAAGTCAAATCTGATGATTGCCAGTAAAGAGATGACATTTACCCAATTTATTGAGGCGTTAACACCATCGGATGATAAAGAAAAAAGTGCGAAGGCTAAAGCCATCATCACTGCAGGCAAGATCGATGCGGAGAAGAAAAGGGCGATTAAAAAGCAAGACCCTTCAGAAAGCGAAGTCAAAGCCTTTGAAGAGGAGAAAGCTAATACATTGAAAGGTTTGTTCGAAATACTGGCAAATGAAGCAAAAGTTTTATTCAAGACTTTTAATGCACCGCCCACAGAGCCCACTTTTGGAAAAATGGATTCAAAATCAGAATTCGGTACTTCTGTCAGTGTACTTTACCTCAATAAAAAATTCCAGGCTAATGGATCGCCTCCAACATCGAGCAGTCCCACAACCTACCAATTGTTAAACCAACGACGGAAAGGGGGTGGCTCATATTACATCAAAGGCCATTTATTAAATGAAAAAATGGGTGGAGAAGGAGAATGGAAAAACCTGACACCTCTTTCCAGAACTGGTAATGCACAGCATGAAACAACTATTGAATCGGTAGGTAAGAAGTTCCAGGAGTCCTCTGCCATATTGAGTTATGACGTCAAAGGTGTCTTTAGTCCTGGAACAAGAAAAGCGGAAGGAGACAAAACTATAGAATCATTGAAAAAGGCCGGAGATAGCGATCTGGAAATAAAGTCAAAGATTATTCAGGCAGAAAATCATGTGCCCGTTTCCCTTGAATGTTCAGCCACCCTGATGACTCCTTCAGGAAATAAATTTGTAAAAGGTCCACCTATTTTCTCCAATAAACTCGTCAACAATGAGATCGACCGGGATCCAAAGAGTTATGATATTGATGGAGTCAAGAAAGTGATGGTATACCTGGATTCAAAGAATGCAGAGTTGCGTAAAAATTTAACTGCTGCGAATTTTGAATCCGGGCTAATTGATAAAATAATTAAAGCAAAAGCAAAAGATTCTAATATCAGGCGATATGAAAC
>JANMVA010000512.1:0-4813 GCA_031392195.1 Saprospiraceae bacterium
TGTCCTTCATGACCATGACTGCACCGATATTTTTTTCTGCCATCAGCTCCAGCGCTTCGATGACCATCTGATCAGGACCAATGGATATCAATCGATTTTCTTTCTTCCCTTCCAGCAAATGTTTTACGGAAACCATACATATTAAGTTTATTGCTAACCAAGATAAGGTACTCAGGTGAAAATTTCAAATATGTTAACCAACCTATCATAGGATAACCGGGGATAGAAGGAATCTGAGCTGTCTGGGTGAAAAGCAAAGTTTACTTTTACCTGATGCCCCTTAGTTTATCAACTTTCCGGCCACATAAACCTTAACCATCTGATGGATTGGGAAAAAATACTGACAGAACTCGATTTCCGTACCAGCCGCAGCTCAGGTGCCGGCGGTCAGCATGTCAATAAAACTGAGACAAAAGTGGAGGTCGTGTTTGAGGTCAGTAAATCGCAAGGTTTGACTGACGACGAAAAGAGTTTAATTCAATCACGTCTGGCTACCGCCATTAGTGACGATGGCATGCTATCCGTCACATCTCAAAAATCCAGATCGCAATTTTCCAATAAGGAAAATGCAATCGAGAAGTTGCAGGCGAAACTGGAAAAGGCCCTGATCCCAGAAGTTAAAAGGAGAAAAACGAAACCATCAAAATCATCAGTTGAAGAGAGACTTGCTGAAAAGAAAATCCAGGCTGAGAAAAAAGAGGCCAGAAGGAAACCGGAAGTTTGAGATAATTCCAGAAAGAGTATATTGAATTGTCTTATTACCCATCCATGTTTATGCTCAACAAGATGCATGCTTATGTTTCGGGTCGATACCTGCTATTGATCATGTGTTGTGTCTGCTGTTCCCTGCTAACCTGTAGGTCAGGTAGAGAAAATGAAATCCTCAAGCTCGTTTATATCGAAGGCATCCATGATGACGCCGGGATTGTGACTGCCGATTCACTATTTCTGTCCGGAAAGCTTAAAGAAGCAGCGGATTTGCTTTCGATTCATCGTGATGATGCTTCAAAGCAGCTTTATTGCCAGGCGCGGTTGGCGGAGATGGATTATTATTTGAGGGAGTTGTATGGGAGGAATCACGAGGATAGAGCTTTAGTTTCTATTGATCTTCCTCATCCCATCAATGTGATAGATTCATTTTGTCAGACTGTGTACTATTTTTATTCAGAAGAGAAATTAGATACGCATCTATTTCAAAAGGTTTGGGAGCGACTGGAATCCAAATTGACAAAAGAGCATTATTTATACAATAAGGGGTATGCGATGTTAGGGGAGTATTTCTATAAAATGAAATTTGATGTAGCCCTCCTAAATTCAAATTTACAGCATCATAAGACTTGGTGTAAATTACAGGATCAGGTTATCTATGATTGCTACTGGACCAATATTCGACTGGCAAGTGCGGGAATTTATGCCCGAAGTCATATTGAAAGTATTGCTCATTGCAATGAACTGCTTACAGATAGCAATTGGCTACAAATACTGGACGGAGTTCATCAATCCTTAGCGCATAGCACCCGTGCATATGTTATTTTCAGATTTGAAAAGTTTGAAAGAGCATTTGAAGATAACGAAATAGCCATAAAACTATCGAAAGGTTCAGCAGCAATTCCCATTTACCAGGAAGCACTAAAGAGTCAGTTGTCAGTGACCAACTTTTGGTTAAAGGATAGTTTGTGGCACATATATTTAAGTGAATTAAAACAAAGTATTGACAGTGCAGCGGTCGACTATGTTAATTATCATCGTCATGTAGCCAGATTTTATCACGAACGTGGTGATTTTATTAAAGCCATCCCCAGCCATCAGCATGCTATTCAATATTGCCTTTCAGCGCGTCATCTCCAGACACCCGTATTGTCCTCATTAACGTTTCTCCATTCGAAAGAATTAGAAAGTACAGGATTATATAAACAAGCCATATCAGCTTATTTAGCAGGAGATATTGGTTATACTAAAACGGATTGGAAGTTTGAGGATCTGATCAGCTTATCCTATATTAAAAAAGAATATCACTATGTTTCTTTCTCCAGGTATGGGCATATTTATTTTTCCTGGTTTAGGCAGGAAGGCCATAAAGATTATTTAGAGAAAGCCGAACACTTGGCAAAATTAGCCCACAGTTCGTATTATGATGAGATTGAAACAGTTGAGGAAAGCACACTATTGACATTAGCGTATGAGCGGCAGGAGATCCTTGAACTTTTGTGCAGGATTTTTGCTGAGAAGTACTTTCAGGATCATCATTTCGAGGACTTGAACTCATACTACCAATATGCCGAAGAAAACAGAGGCTCAATATTTTTGAAGGATCTTAAAACTTCCTGGAAGCAGTTTCCTATTCCTGAAATATTGTTGTTGAAGGAACAAATACTTAAATTAGAAACGAAACAAATTTTAAATAATAGTTCAATTAATCAGGCAAGATTAACGAAAAATAATCAGGCCATTCGTGATTTGCAAAATGAAATTAAAATCATATTTCCGGATTATTTTAAAAGTATTTTCAATCAGGAAATAGTTGACATCGAATTAGTTCAGGATTCACTTACCGTTCGAAATAAAACGATCCTTTCAATCGATTTAATTGAAAATGATATTTATTTTCTTTGGATAAATGGCCTTAACGCTGATTTGACTAAAATTCGATTCACCAGGGAAAGGAGTGAACAAATCGATTCATTAATATTATTTATGTCCATACCTGGACTGATTGAAGCCGATGAATACTCCAGATTGGCTTTTAAAATTTGGGAATGGTTAATTCCGGAGGAAGTTAAACTGGCATCAACGAATAAATGGATAATCATTCCGGATGGCAATTTGAATAAATTAAATTTTGAGGCCTTAGTCACTGCTGAAGGTTATCCTTTGGATTATAACCTGGTTCATTATTTAATTCTGGAGAAAGAGATTTCCTATTCCCCATCTATTCGAATTTGGATGAGGCCAAAGAATAAGCCTCTTTTAAATGGCAGAATAATAGGGATGGCCTGGTCTGATGAAGAAACAATGAGTGAATTAAGGAAATCTGGGTTAAATGAGTTGCCCGGATCTTATTTTGAAATGAAGTCATTACAGCAAGCATTTCCGCAGGCCATGATTTATAGTGGCAAGAAAGCCACGAAGGCCAACTTTTTAGCATCCTATACAAATGTTGATGTTTCAATGTTACACCTCGGTATTCATGGACAAGCCAATAGTGAGCGATTAGATGATCTTCGTTTATATTTCAGAAAGAATGATAAAGGCATTGATACATTGTATGGCTATGATTTATTACCATTAAAATCTAACGTTAATACTTTAATCATTTCTGCTTGTGAGTCCGGAAAAGGATCAATAGCACAAGGGGAGGGCAATTACAATCTGGCCAGATATTTTATGGCCAATGGCATGAATGAGGTATTCTCGGCTTTATGGAAAGTAAATGACAGAGCGTCGGAATATCTATTTCGTATTTTCTATTCACCTCATTTGGATGGGCAAATGAATACAAGAATGCGTCATGCAAAAATGGACATGATTATAAGCAAGAGCAATATATATTCACACCCATCTTATTGGGGAAGTATTATTTTAATTAATTAAAACATTTAATTTTTTAAGGTCTATTGATTTGAATCTCTAACTGGTGGAAAGACAGGAATAACTAATGGAGAATAGTGAAACGGGAAATCCCCATTTCTGTTTGGCTCCACTTCTACACCAGCTTGCATTGCAAAGAAGTCGCCTGGAATTCTCTCGAGGTGCATAGCTATTCTCCTGTTCCATTCATCAAGAATTTCTTTTTCTTCAAATCTGTACATTATTCCTTTGTCCATTCTATTCACAACATCATTATAACATGGCAAAGGTATCAGGTAGTGAGAACCATCATCATCTTTAATGAAAAAAACTTCTTTTGAGGTTCTATTTGTGTAAACAAACGGACAGCAAGCATATCTGCCTGAATTAAACATCAGTATATGATTTGCATTTAAAGGAACCGGAGGGGCACAAAATTTGTAAATTCTGGCTTCTGGGTACTCCGGAAGCCTGATAAGCATTTCAAAGGTGAAGAGTTCTCTGGTAATATCAGAATCTATCACTTCTACACCGCAACCTTTTGGAAAATAATGCCTGGTACCGTTAAAATTGAGACTACCAAATACGCCCTCAGCAGATAATTGCCGATTGGTAATAATCCCTTGTTCGTTTGTGAGTGGATGATAGTGTAGCATGATAATAGGTTTTAGTAATGAAATATAATAATAAATAATTGTATTAGATTATTGAATTTTGAGAACCAGAACCTGATCAAATGTCATCAGAACTTTCAGGAAGATGATCATATTCACCCCGCGATGCATAGTAACCGAAAATGAAGAAGCCGCAACAGATGGGAATAAATATGCTGAGTATAATACTCCATTGAAGGATAGCATTTGTTCTGGAGATGCCTTCCATCGTAGCTGATATTTTTTCTCTTGCCTGCCATGCCATCAAGACGACTATCACGATAGCACAGAACATCCAGAAGTAACCTCCAAATCTTTTAATCCTGTTCATGGTGAAGTTTTTTTAATCATCAATATGGCGATCTATCTTGTTCTTTAAATACAGGATACCAATCACAGCACAGACGGTAGCTACAATAATCGGATACCATAGTCCTGACCTGTAGTCGCTGCCTGGAAAACTGGCAATCAGTGTAGCCAGGAAAGGCACCAGCCCTCCGAAAACACCATTACCAATATGATAGGGAAGTGACATCGAGGTATACCTTATCCGTGTTGGAAACAACTCTACAAGGAATGCTGCGATCGGGCCG
>JANMVA010000521.1:0-1913 GCA_031392195.1 Saprospiraceae bacterium
TAGTTCGTCAATAATCCCCCAACGTTTCCTCCAGCTGCATCAACGCCTTTTCCTTCTGTTCATCATTCGGTGCAATGCCATGCCAGTGATGCGTCCCAACCATAAAATCCACCGGATGACCCATGTCGGTTTTCATCAGGATCACAATCGGTTGTTGTTTGCCTGTCAGCTGTTTCGCTTGTTCTAATGTAGCTACGACTTCTTCCATGTTATTGCCATTCATATGCAATACATTCCAGCCAAATGATTTCCATTTCGCATCGAGATCGCCTAATGACATCACTTCTTTTGTTGGACCGTCAATTTGCTGACCGTTCCAATCTACTGTAGCAATAATATTATCCAGCTTGTAGTGAGCTGCAGACATCATCGCTTCCCATACCTGGCCTTCTTCTAATTCACCATCACCTGTCAGTACATATACGAGATGAGGATCTTTATTTACACGTTTGGCAATCGCGGCACCGATGGCAACAGAGAGTCCCTGACCAAGCGAACCTGATGCAACACGTATGCCCGGTAATCCTTCGTGTGTTGCCGGATGACCTTGTAGTCTTGAATTGATTCTTCTGAATGTCCCTAATTCGTTGACCGGAAAATATCCGCTTCGTGCGAGCACGCTATACCACACTGGTGAGATGTGTCCATTGGACAGGAAAAACATATCCTCACCATGACCTTCCATCTGGAATGGAACTTTGTGACGAAGGATGTGGAAATAGAGGGCAACCATATATTCGGTGCATCCTAATGAACCACCGGGATGACCGCTCTGGCACTGATGCACCATGCGTATAATATCCCGTCGCACCTGGCTGGCGATGGTCTTTAAATTCTCAATGTTGGCCATGACTAAAATTACTGATTGGGATCATTAAAAAGAAGAAGGCAACCTAGTTTCCAGAGTGCCTTCTTCAATTTTTTCTGCATCCGGAGATGCAAACGTCAACTTGTGAAACGGATTACTTAACCGCGTCTACCAAATTAGTTCCAGCTTTGAATTTAGGTGTCTTCTTAGCTTTGATTTTGATGGCTTCACCTGTGGCTGGATTGCGTCCCATACGTGCAGAACGTTTTGTCACAGAAAAAGTACCGAAACCCGGAAGTGTAACTTTGTCACCTTTCTTGAGCGTTTTGGAAATTGCTTCCAGAGTAGCGTCAAGAGCTCTGCCTGCATCCGCCTTAGTCAGGTCAGATCCGTTTGCAATAGCTTCAATTAAATCGCCTTTGTTCATTATCAGCTTATTAATGTTAAACAATAAATAAAAATCGATCAAATGTATGTCAAGGATATATTAAAAACAAGCATTATACATTAAATTATGGCTAAAAGGCCTGATTTTATTGACTTTTTAACGATCGGACCCGCTAAAAGGCCTATTTTTAGGGCATGAAG
The DNA here is from genome assembly GCA_031392195.1 of Saprospiraceae bacterium. GTDB lineage: Bacteria > Bacteroidota > Bacteroidia > Chitinophagales > Saprospiraceae > Opimibacter. The sequence continues at coordinate 1,397 of JANMVA010000521.1, forward strand.
AAGATTGTTGGCCTGTTATTTATAGTATTTATCGCCCTTTCAGCCCCCTCCTGCAGCCGCAAATCCGGTTGCCCGGCCGATTCCGCCCAGTCACAAGTAGACAAACATGGCAACTATAAATCCAGTAAAACAAAATCCGGATTGATCCCACCTAAAGGCTACAAAGGAAAAAAAGGAAAATTCAAAACGAAAAGAGAAAAGCACTCTAACTAGGCATCACTTTTTTCTGCACCGCATTTCCGATGGTATACAATGACAACAATGTCATGAATATCGCTGCACCCGGAAAAAATACCAACCACCACGCATCAAAGTGATTGCGCGATTGTGAAAGCAGTCTGCCCCAGTTTACTTCCTCTGCCGGCAAACCAATACCGAGAAATGATAAGGATGATTCGGCAAGTATAGCAGATGATACTCCGAATATAAAACTGATCATCACCGGCCTGAATGCATATGGAATGATGTGTTTGCGTAAAATATAGATATCGCTCAGATTCAGGACCTGTGCCGCTTT
>JANMVA010000527.1:0-3448 GCA_031392195.1 Saprospiraceae bacterium
AGATATAATTAACAATAAAGGATATAGATCTGCTGGCGGATTAAATATTACAGTTTCGGACTTAGCATTAGGAGAAATAGAACTAAAAAAAGTAGTTTTTGACAGCAATACTGCTGATCTTTTCCGGGGCGGTGCATTTGAGTTCGATATTTTTGAAAATAAATACGCACCATCAATCCTAATGGATTCCTGTATCTTTTCCAATAATGTTTCAGCCGGATATGGCGGAGCTTATACAACTTTTATTTATAATATCAATCATAGGCCCAATACAATCATACGCAATAGCCACTTTAATAATAATACATCTGTGGGTTCCGGAAGTGCTTTATGTTTTATTGCAGAAAATATATTAATTGAGAATACTACTTTTTCAGACAATTATTCATATACCTTAAATGATCCAAGTTACAATGATGGTGGGACTATTTTCATGAGTGAATCAAACCTCATACTTAAAAATAGTACTCTTCAGAATAATGTCACCGAGGATGAAGGCGCGGCCCTGTTTTTAGTAGACGGTTCCAATGCAGATATAGAGAATGTATTATTCCTGGATAATCTTGGCAACAATACAATATATAGTTATGACACCCTTTCATTAAGAAATGTAACGATGCTGGGAAATATCGTGGCTTTAGGATTAGATACAAACAGTCATACTACTCTCCAGAATTCAATATTTTCAAGTGTGGCTAAAAACCTTCAGGTTTATGGGCCGTCTCTAATCATTTCTAAAGGAAGTAATATCAGCAGTGACAATACAATGTCAGATTATATCAATGGTTATGGCGCCTATGATGACATGCACAATACGGATCCCAAGCTCAATGTTGATTTTGTTCCTGAAAAAGGGAGCCCTGCCATCGATGCTTCAAATCCTGAAGGAATTACATCATTAGTAGATTTAGCCGGAAATCCTCGTATGCTCGGCGGAGCGATAGACATCGGAAGCTTTGAAAGTTTTCTCACTACTGTCAAAGATGCTATATGGCATGATCAGGCACTCAGTGTCTATCCGAACCCAGTGAGTGATATCCTCAATCTGAAACTTGAATCTTCGTGGTTAGGTGAAACCAGGATCGTTATATACAATCAACTCGGTCAGCAAGTGTACAATGTTGTGAAAAACAAGGATGGTGACATAGAGGTATTTGCGGAAAACGTATTGAGCCTGGCACACGGAAAATATATAGTTCTTGTAAAAGCAGGTCAGCAAACCTATGCTTCGACAATTATAATCCAGCGGTAAGGAAACAATTGTAACAGATGAAAAACCGACTTACTCAAATCCTGATTGCAGTTATCCTCATTCTGCTGTCCACCAGTGCTCACTCTTTTAGCCAGGTACCGGATGATGTCAATGGACGTCTGTGGCGCCTGGCTAAAGTGTGGGGAATGGCGAAGTACTATCATCCGAATAATTGCAATGCGGACTGGAATGCTTTTGCTCTTGAAGCTATTGATTCAATCCTGGTTTCAGGCTCGAATCAATCATTCAATTCTGCGATCGAAGACCTGCTTACCAGGAGTGGAGAGGTGCTTCCGGCAAACGAACCTCTTATCCATGATGCCGATACAAATCTCAATGCCCAATTCGATTGGATAGATGATTCCGTATTTGGACCAGTCGTTCATGTCCTTCTTGATTCGATTGTAAATAATTTCCGTCCAAGAGAAAATTGCCTGGTGAAATTTAACGACTACACCGATGACAATTATTCCGGCTTGCTCAGTTTCAGTAATGACAATCTATTCAATGTCCCTTCATTTTCATATGCAAAAGAGTCACATCGCTTATTGGCATTGTTTTATTATTGGAATGTCATCAATTATTTTCATGCAGACCGCAACCTGATGGATCAGGATTGGGATTCTACGCTCGTTCAGTTCATTCCTCTGATCAGAGAAGCAGACAACGATATGAGATTTCATAAGCGTTTTCTCAATTTAGTGACGAAAATCAATGATACGCATGGATTTACATACAGCCCCGTTTTAAACATTTTATTCGGAAGCAAAATGCCACTGCTTAAAATTGAATTTGTCGATAATCAAACTATCGTATCTAAAATTGGTCCGCAAGAAACGGTGATTAATATTGGGGACAGGATCACGAAAGTGAATGGCATCGATATTGATATTTACCGGGATTCTATATCTGATTATTCACCGGCATCTAACGAGAGTGCGTTAAATCGGGACCTGAATACTAATGTTCTCCAAGGACAAATTGGTACTACCATCCTATTTGAACTGGAAAGACTGAATGGCGAAATATATAACACTTCCCTCGACAGAAATTTTACCTTTTCAACTTATTATAGTTGGATAAATGCCGATCCGAAGCCTACCTGGGAAGTTACTACATGTGGATATGGGTACGTCAATATGGGGAAACTAACCTTCGACCAGGTCCCTCAGATGTACCAGGACTTGAAAGATGCTCCTGCCATCATATTCGATGTGAGGAATTATCCAAATGGAACAATCCTTGATCTAATACCCTATTTATTTTCCGAACCAATTGCATTCGCCATATTTGGAAGACCTGATCTGACTTATCCCGGTTGGTATGACCTTTATGATAACCTGTTTCAGTCCGGATCATTTTCCAATACCGATCCATATGCAGGAAAAGTTATTATCCTGGTGAATGCCGAAACACAAAGCCATGCAGAATTTACAGTAATGGCATTACAGCAGCATCCAAATGCATTCACGATCGGGAGCCAAACAGCTGGTGCAGATGGGAATGTAAGTAATGTTGTATTGCCAGGATACTTAGAAACTACATGGACTTCGCTAGGCGTTTTTTATCCCGATTCGACAAATGCACAACGGGTTGGAGTGAAAATTGATTCGATTGTGAAACCTACCAGAGAGGATATTATTCTTGGGCGTGACGCTGTTTTGTTAGCAGCCTTTGAATGTTTCCCCAGTAGTGATCAAGAAACGATTCAACTTTTACCAATCAATATTCATCCAAGTCCTGCCGAAACAAATTTCTTTGTCGCTACAGAAACAGCATTACAAGGAGATATTATTATTGAAGCATACAATCAAATAGGTCAAAAGATTCTTGATCAAAGCATTCCTTCAAATGAATTGAATTATTTGCCCATTAATGTCTCCGGATGGATGAACGGCATTTATTTTATCAACCTTCGAAATGAGAATGGCATTTTAGCCAGTGAAAAAATAATCGTTCAACATTAATCATGCTTAATGATCCCTTTTCATGAGGTTCATGACAAATAATTTCAATTGCGTTGCATTCAGATTTAAATTGTCCAGATAAGCAATTGCCTGATCGAAATAGTGTCGTTGCATATCACCTGCATAGTGCTCAACTTTTTGCCCCTGATAGATTCCAATGACATCATCAATACTTTCTCTTGCTGAAGCCGCCAGGTAGGATTTTGTAAATTCCGGCCGCTGACTTTCA
>JANMVA010000537.1:0-2085 GCA_031392195.1 Saprospiraceae bacterium
CCATCCGGGAAAGCATGCCCGGTATCGCGTAATTCCCAAATGACATTCCCATCCAATCCTATTTTCATGATCCTGGCAGCATTGAATGTCATGGATGAATCCACATTTTGTCCAGTGACAAGCAGGCAGCTATCGACAGAAAAGATCATATCACCCAGGCCTGTAAATGGACTATCAGGATCTCCTAATTTTTTTCGCCATACCAGATTAAAGGAATTATCACGTCTTACGATCTGTCCTCCTGTAAGCGGTCCGATCCCAATTTCATCTCCAATCGTGTTAGAAGTGTAGATGTAATCACCCTGGTATTTCAACAATGTACCTGACCATCCTTCCTGACCTGTCACTTCTTCCCGCCAATCCCGGACAATTGTTCCGCTGGTATCGACATGCATAAACCGGATCCAATAGCGGGTATCATTTTTAATGTTAGGCGTGTTGTCAAAGGATTCGGAGACCATAATGGTCAGGCCGTCATCCTCTATGATAGCGGCACGGCCAGTTTCATCCATAGATGGCACCCCATACGTTTTCTCCCAGATTTTTTCCCCGGAGGAATCGATTTTCTGAATAAACATATCAAGGTCGAAATCTTGAGTTTGAATATATCCAACTACATAAAAAGCTCCGCTTAATTCCAATAATGATTCTGTAAATCGAACCAAAAATGGAGAGCTATATTCTTGATACAAATAGCTACCATTGGTTTTATTATAATGTATTAAATAATTATCGCTTTTCCATGCAAATTCTCCAGATAAAACAATATTATCTTCAAATTTGATTACAGGATTGGATCCATTTAAGTGCATTTGATCAATTTGTTCAGGGTCATTAAATAGCTTCACCATCCCCATATTTCCAAAAGTGTCCATCTGCAAAATGAATATGCCTTGAAGTCCTGATGAATCAGTTCCTATTTCACCTGTTAATAACAAACTATCGCCATCGATCATGATGTTCCGTAGAATAATGGAACGATTTTGGAGAGTAATCCGATCATTAAACTCTATAACTTGACAGAAACTGACATGCTGAATGCAAAGATGTAATAAAAAGAATAGCGTGCTTTTCCAGTACCACCTGAGATTATAAAACTTCTTCATTAGTTTCTTTGCATAGTAAATTTCCCGTTTTTCACTCCATGCCCCATGCCCCATGCCCCATGCTCCATGCTCCATGCTCTCCCGCATCATTGCTGTAACCAATGGCGGGATCTTCGCTTCGCTTCGACATGCCTATTCATGCTCTCTACCCTTCTCTTTCCCACTCTTCACAGCATTATCGATTTCCTCATCTTCAACAGTTCGTTTAGCTAATGAATTATTGACCGGAGGAGTTGGCTGCCCAGCATCGATCCATGCCGTATACCACGCATCACCTAAAGCCTTTACTGCAACACGAAATCGATCTTCCACCATTTTGTCCATAGCGAGATGATACGCTTCAGCAAAAGCAGAACATTGCGTACGGATATTCTGATTTGCCCTGTCTTCAAAACAGAATTGCTTATCGGTGGGATATGTTTTACTCAGTTCTTTCTCAAGCCCCAATACACGATCCACTTCTTTATGACTATCCAGGACCAGGTTCCAGTAAAAAGCGACAGGGTCTTCAATATACGTAGCAGATCCAACGACCATGTCAAATTCTTCCAGGGCAAATAATTCAGGTATCCTGCTTTCCCAAAAAGCATGTATTCCAACTTGGTTAGTAAGCTGGCCATTGTAATTGGTAGTTGTATGCAAAGGCACACATGCATCACCGATGTAATGACCAATTTCAGCCGAAAGCCTCATAATGGATTCAAGATTATTATCCTTAAATGCATTTGTTAACCTGCGCTGCATGGATTGAAGGTGATAAGGAACAATACCGTGTTGAGAAAGTGCATCAGCTAGTCTCACTCCCCCATCCAGTTGACATAGCTTCGGGTAGAGTTGATTCAACGAATCACAATCAACTTCCGGCTCATCATCGTAATAACGGGGTAAATATAGTTGCCTGACAATCTGAAGCCGTTGAGGAAAATCTTGTATAGAATCATTCCATTTGTAAAAGGGAATTGCTTCTAATTGATAAATA
>JANMVA010000594.1:0-9717 GCA_031392195.1 Saprospiraceae bacterium
GATCTTATTTTTAAGGTTTGTAGAATACGAGATCAATTCATCCCCGACACAGCATCCATCGCATCGTGCAACTTTTTCTTGTTGCTGTCGGACATGCTGACGAGGGGGAGGCGAACTTCCGCATCAGACAGGCCTTTGTAACAAAGCGCCTGCTTAATTCCGACAGGGTTGCCTTCGACATAGAGCCATTGATGAAGCTCCAGTAATTTATAATGGATGTTGCGGGCATGGCCCCATTCACCTGTGAGGGCGAAGCGGACCATAGAAGAAAAAGATTCCGGGAATGCATTTGCGATGACGGAGATCACTCCCTTGCCCCCGTTCGAGATGAAAGCCAGGGCAGTTGGATCATCACCGGAAAGAAGCAAAAATCCGGGAGGAATTCCTTTAGCTGTTGCTGCAGCCTGGAAGAGATCTGCTGACGCATCCTTCACGCCGATGATCTTATCTGAATCTTTCGCCAGTCGAATGACAGTTGCGGCACTTACATTAGAAGATGTGCGGCTGGGAACATTATAAATGATCAACGGCAGAGGTGATGCTTCCGCCAGCACCATGTAATGCCGGTATATTCCTTCTTGTGATGGTTTGACATATGCAGGGCTACTCGAAAGAATAGCTGCAATACCTGTTGGATCAAACGAAGAAAGTTTTTCCTTTAATAATTCAGTATTGTTACCACCGAAATGTCCTGCAACAATTTGTACGCGTTTATCTACCACTTCGATCGTGTGACGGATAATTGCTTTCTGTTCAATATCTGAAAGGCTGGTTGATTCACCGGTCGTGCCGAGTGAAACGATATAATTCACACCACCTTTAATGACATTTTCAATGAGGTTCGTCAGCGCGTTGAAATCAACTGCTCCATTTTTGAAAGGTGTGATGAGCGCAACACCTGTACCGGAGAGATCGGGGCCTGCCATTCAGCGTTAATGTATTTTTTGCAAGGTATGCATTAGTTCACTCAGCCACTCTTTCAACGAAGTGCTGCTGTTCGCATCAACGCAAAGATCATATGGATTGTTTTGTTGACCTGCATACCACGGCCCGACACGGAAAGAAGCTCTGGATACGGAGCAAATGTATTCGAGCGCTTTATGATTTTGCCGGATTGAAAGATTGATCAACACATCAAATGGCTGATCCATAAACGATTCTGCAACAGGGCTTTTTGGAACTTTGGAAATGCGTGACAGTTCTGTTGAATTGAATGCATCAAATGAAACGGAATTTTTTTCCTGCTTGCCATCGAGGTAACCCAAAATTTTTACCCTGTTACCATCACGTCGCAGCTCTTCGGCGAATGTAATTATAATAGCACGGTCATCAGGATTGGATGCATCGACAAGAAGGCCATAATGATTTTTTCTATCCGGGAAAAATTCCACTTTAGCCCTCTGACCTGTGCCTACCCTTTTCTGCTTTTCTTTTTCAAAAAAATATGTGGCGATCGATCCTAGCATTCGCTTAATGTCTTCATCAACGCGATTCTTCGCTTTCAGATTTTGTGTGATAACGTCCCATCGACGAATATTTTTCAATCCGCTGGTGTATGCGCTCTTCGGGACTTAATAATTTGAGTGCTTCAAGTTCTGTGGCAATGTGCTCAGCCAGTTTTACGGCCATTCCTTCCGGATCATTGTGAGCTCCGCCAAGGGGTTCTTCAACGATCCCATCCACCAGTCCAAAACCAACCATGTGATCTGCTGTCAGCTTTAAAGCTTCTGCTGCTGTTTCTTTATAATCCCAGCTACGCCAAAGAATGGATGAGCATGATTCAGGTGAAATAACCGAGTACCATGTATTCTCCAGCATGAAAACTCTGTCACCAAGGCCAATGCCTAATGCACCACCGGAGGCGCCTTCGCCGATGATATAGCAAACGATGGGCACTTTCAACTGAGACATCTCGAGAAGATTCCTGGCAATCGCTTCTGCCTGGCCTCTTTCTTCTGCTTCAAGTCCGGGATACGCGCCGGGTGTATCGATTAAAGTAACAACAGGAATATTGAATTTCTCAGCCAACTTCATCAGGCGCAATGCCTTCCTGTACCCATCCGGGTTGGCCATGCCGAAATTCCGGTATTGACGCATTTTGGTGTTTGTTCCCTTTTGATGACCAATGATCATGATCGATTTACCATTCAACTGGGCGAAACCTCCAATGATCGCTTTATCATCATGGACGAAACGATCACCGTGCAACTCGATGAAATTGGTGCATATAGACTGGATGTAGAATAAGGTGTATGGTCGTTCGGGATGGCGGGATAACTGCACTTTCTGCCATCCGGTCAGGTTGCCATAGATCTCCTTGCGCATTTGAGCGATCTTGCCTTCCAGGTCACGGATAGCCGCCGAAACATCCACATCCCCCTGGGCCTCTATCTGCCGGATTTGCTCGAGCTGATCATAAAGACTTTCAAGGGGCTGCTCAAACTCAAGAAACACCATAAGCTGTTGATTGACAGGCTTTAGAATGTAATTTCATGAAAGCTGAAGGATAAAGGTAGGAAAAAGGCATGGAGCATGGAGCATGGAGCATGGGGCATTGGGGCATTGGGGCATTGGGGAAACAAAAGGCATAGAGCATAGCGCATAGAGCATAGGGAAAATAAAAGGCATGTGGTAACGCAGCGAAGATTTCGGCTTTACGTCAGTTGAGGAGGGCATGCAGTTTAGCAATAGATCACTTCGCTTGGACCTTTCCTTAGCCTCCGCCTTAGCCTTCGTCTTTTTTCGAGCCTTAGCCTTACTTTTCATGAAAATAATCATCGATCCCACACATCATAATACTCAACTCCCATAAGTCGCGACCAAGTTGTGGATTCCTTGCAGAAGGAAAAACTTCTTTTTCAGCGCAACTCTCCCAATACTTTCCACTCTGATCATGAATGTCCGGTGCTGTAGAACAGTAGACAGATGTGCGTGCTCCTTCAGAAGGATGCTGTCCTTTGCGGCGACGAAATTTCCATGCAAGGGAATGAATCCAATTCGTTTTTTTAAGTCCTATATCTGTTTTTACTAAACCCGGTGACACTGCATACACACTGATATGCGGATCAGGTTTTCTTTCATTCAATTCAAACGTGAAATAAAGATTGGCGAGTTTCGATTGACCATTTGAACGGAGGCCATGATAATTTTTTGAATAACCCGGATCTTCCAGATTTATTTTTCCATATGAATGTGCATTGCTCGCAACATTGATCACACGAGAATGCGCATTGTTTCGAAGTGAAGGATACAACATGTGTGTCATCAAAACATAACTGAGATGATTGGTGACAAATACAGTCTCGAGTCCTTCTTTGGTAAGGACATGATTGGACATCCATGTGCCTACATTGTTGATGAGCCCATCGATCACCGGATACCGGTCGGCGATTTCTTTTCCTGCTTTTCTAATATCACCTAACAGGCTTAGATCAGCAACATACGTTTCTAATTCAGCGCCGGGATGTGTGGTCAGGATATCTGCAATTGCTTTCTCGCCTTTCTCCTTTGATCTCGTCACCAGCAAAACGCGGTTTCCTTCACCAGCCAGGTGACGGCACGTTTCCAAACCGATGCCATTATTCGCTCCGGTGACGACAAATGTTTTCTTGTTCAATTCAATGATTTTTTATCCGCCAGGTTCTGGTTTCTGCCGCAAAACTAGCAGGAACAATAAGATCTCAACATGAGATTAGGTGAATGCCTTAAAGCACGCCTGTGCGACCCCCGTCAACCGTTATTTGCGTACCGGTGATATAAGCAGCTGCAGGAGAGGCAAGAAAAGCAACGGCTGCGGCGATTTCCTCAGGTTTTCCAAAGCGGCGCATGGGGATTTCAGCCATCATCTCTTCACGGACATTTTCAATTGACTTTCCTTGTTTGTCGGATTTATTAGAAACAATCGCGTTTAGCCGGTCAGTTTCTGTAGCGCCAGGCAGAACATTATTGACTGTGATCTGATATTGCGCCAATTCGGTTGCAAGCGTTTTGGACCAATTAGCAACAGCAGCTCTAATCGTGTTGGACACGCCCAAACCATGAAGTGGCTGCTTAACGGAAGTAGAAATAATATTGATGATGCGCCCATATCCCTCCCGTTTCATGATGGGGATCAGAACTTGTGCGATAGTGTGATTTGCAAGCAAATGCTGTGTAAAAGCCTGCCTGAATGCCTCAATTTCCGCATTTACAATCTCACCCGCCGGAGGTCCGCCGGAATTATTGACCAGGATGTGAATAGGTTTCTGAATCGATAACCCTACCAGTTTATGGTGCAGGTCCTCCAGGTTAGATGTATCAGCAATAATGAAACCGTGGTGCTGTCCTTTATCTGCATGTAGCTTGCTTAATGCTTCAATTAAAGCTACTTCGTTTCTCGCCAGTAGCGTCACATTGGCCCCCAATGATGATAATTCTATAGCACATGCCTTCCCTATTCCGCTACTGCTACCGCAGACCAATGCATTTTTACCACTCAGATCGATATTCATTGTTTTCCTGATTTCCATTTGGCGGTTTTCGGCCCGGGCCGGGGATTGCCTACCTTAGCAGAACCAATATAAAGACTTATGGCGCAAGATATGATCATCGCAGCGGACCGCGCACAGCCTTTGGGGCGATATCCGCATACCCGCCGCATTGGTCCATGGGTTTTCGTCTCCGGCACCAGTTCACGACGCCCGGATAATAGTTATGCCGGTGCGATACAGGAAGGTGACACATGGAAACTGGATATCCGTGAGCAAACAAAAGCTGTGTTAGAAAATATTCAGCACTATCTGAGCCTGAATGGCTGCTCATTGGATCACCTGGTCGATGTCACTGTTTTTTTGAAAGACATGAAGGATTTTGATGCCTACAATGAAGTCTACAATTCATTTTTTCCAACAACCGGACCATGCAGAACGACTGTCGCTGTCTCCGATCTGCCCCGGCCCCAGATTCTGATTGAAATAAAAGGAACAGCATACATTGCCAACGAATAATTATGTCAGGAAAATTTACCTCGGTACACTACCATTCCTATCTGCAGCTTGAAAAATTGCTGGATGCGCAACATCCACGTTCTGCTGAAGTAGAAAAAGTCAGCGCTCATGATGAGATGCTGTTTATCATCATGCACCAGGTGTATGAGTTGTGGTTTAAGCAGATCATTCACGAATTAAAGAGTGTAGCGACAATGTTTGAAGACGATCTCATGGATGAACGTGAGATTTCAACAGCGGTGCACCGATTGGAGCGGATTATTGAAATACAGAAATTGCTGATCGAACAGATCAGCGTCATGGAAACACTGACAGCGATGGACTTCCTGGATTTCAGGCAGTATTTGTTTCCGGCCAGTGGATTTCAAAGTCTTCAGTTCAGGATCATCGAAAATCTCTTAGGCCTGAAACAAGAGCAGCGATTGACCTACAATAGTCTACCCTACGATGTTGTGTTTTCGGATGAACAAAAAGTGGCATTGAAAAAAAGTATCGAAGGAAAAACATTATTGGTCAATGTCGTTGAATGGCTTGAGCGCACTCCATTTCTCGAGTTCAGCAAATTCAGTTTTCTGGAATCGTATAAAATGGCTGTAGAGCGAATGCTGCAGCATGAGAAAGATGCCATCAATGCTTCTGATATTCTTTCTGACGAAGTAAAAAAACAAAGACTGACGATGATCGGCGATACAGGTACGTATTTCACTGCTGTATTTGATCCATCTAAATATGAGGAGATGAGAGAAAGAGGCGAAGTGAGGTTTTCATATAAAGCCATGCTTGCTGCCCTTTTTATTTTTCTGTATCGCGACGAACCCATCCTTCAGCAACCATATAGATTATTGTCAAGGCTAATGGATATCGAAGAGATGCTGACCAACTGGCGAAACCGTCACGCGCAAATGGTATTGAGAATGATCGGAAGAAAAACAGGTACTGGTGGTTCTTCAGGACATAAGTATTTAAATTCGACAGCCCAGCAACATACCATCTTTACCGATCTTTACCAAGTGGCGACATTGTTGATCCCACGGTCAGAGTTACCTGAACTACCGGAAGATCTGAAGCGTCATCTGGGATTTTATTTTTCAGCTCAATGAAAAAATTCGATCACTTTATTTTCGGCGAATATGTGCCTTCGTTGAACGGCAATACCATGCCCGTCATCAATCCAGCCACGGGAAAACAATATGCGGAGCTCGCAGCCGGTGATGCTCATGATGTGCAGCTGGCAGTGAATGGAGCAAGAACAATCGCAAAAGAATGGGGACTTACCTCGCTGGCCAAGCGACAGGCGATCATGCAGAAAATTGCCGATCTCATCCTTGAACGAATTGATATGCTGGCGGAGGCAGAAAGTATTGATGCAGGAAAACCTATCACATTAGCCAGAGAGCTTGATATTCCTCGTGCGGCCGCCAATTTTGCTTTTTTTGCTGCTGCTGCATCACAATGGTCTTCGGAATCACATCAGACGCCTGGCAAAGCGATCAATTATACTACACGCGAACCTCTCGGAATTGTCGGATGCATTTCTCCGTGGAATTTGCCACTGTATTTATTTACCTGGAAAATAGCTCCCGCCATTGCTGCTGGGAATGTTGTCATCGGGAAACCTTCAGAGATGACACCTGCTACGGCAACTTTACTGGGCCAGATCTGCAATGATGCAGGCTTACCGCCCGGTGTGCTGAATATTGTTCATGGTACAGGGCCGGATGTTGGTGAAGCAATGGTGCGTCATGAAGAAGTAAAAGCTATCTCATTTACGGGAAGTACGAATGTTGGAAGGCGTATTGCAGGATTATGTGCAGAGCAATTAAAAAAATCTTCGCTCGAACTTGGCGGTAAAAATCCGGTGATCATTTTTGCCGATTGTGATTATGAGCATATGCTTTCGACAACCATAAGATCTTCTTTTAGCAATACAGGCCAGATCTGTTTATGTGGTTCCAGGATTCTGGTAGAGAAGACTATTTATGAAAAATTTGTTGCTGACTTTACATCAAGAGTCAAAAAGTTGAAAACGGGTGATCCAAAAGATCCAACCATTGATATTGGCTCTTTGATTTCAGAAGGCCATATGCAAAAAGTGCTCTCCTACATTAATCTCGCAAAAGAAGAAGGTGGTGAAATCATCACTGGTGGCAACAAGATGGATATGAGTGGTGAATTGAGTTGGGGCTATTTTATTGAGCCTACAATTATCACCGGCCTCGATCATCAATGTCGAACGAATACCGAAGAAATATTTGGCCCTGTAGTCACCATCATGCCATTTGAAACTGAAGAGGAAGCCATCACGTATGCAAATTCGTCATCCTATGGATTGGCATCTATCATCTGGACGGAACATCTAGCCCGTGCACATCGTGTAGCCAATGCAATGCAATCGGGCATCGTTTGGGTTAATTGCTGGTTGATGCGCGATCTACGTACACCGTTTGGTGGAATGAAGAATTCAGGCATGGGAAGAGAAGGTGGATGGGATGCGATGAGGTTTTTTACTGAATCCAAGAATATTACTATTGCGTATCCGCATACTTGATATTCGAATGACGATTTACGAATGACGATTTTAGATGGTTGCTGAGCTGTAGCACATGGATGAGAAAAGCTGGTCGAAGTATTGGATTGTACGATTTTAGATTAATTATTTTTAATGAAGATTGACATACATACGCATATCATGCCAAGAGAGATCCCGCGATGGGTGGAGAAGTTTGGTTACGGGCAGTTTGTGCATCTGGAAGATTGCGGAGACTGCAGGGCAAGGATGATTGTCGGTGATAAATTTTTCAGGGAGATCGAAGCTAACTGCTGGGACCCGGTGGTCCGCATGAAAGAATGTGATCAGCACAATGTTGATATCCAGGTACTTTCTGTCATACCTGTATTATTTTATTATTGGGCGACCGGAGAAGAAGCGTTGGAAACGAGTCGCTATTTCAATGATTACATTGCTGAAACAGTTAGTCGTTATCCAAAAAGATTTATTGGACTGGGGACAGTTCCATTGCAAGATCCACAGCTGGCTATCCGGGAAATGCAGCGATGTATGAATGAGCTCGGAATGGTTGGTATTGAAATTGGCTCACATGTCAACAAGTGGAATCTCAATGATCCTGCACTGATGCCCTTCTTTGAAGCCGCAGAGCAAATGAATGCATGCATTTTTGTTCATCCCTGGGAAATGATGGGTTCTACTGAAATGGAACGCTATTGGCTTCCATGGTTAGTCGGTATGCCGGCGGAAACAAGTCGCGCTATTTGTTCGATGATCTTTGGTGGTGTATTTGAAAATTTCCCAAAGTTGCGCGTTGCATTTGCACATGGAGGTGGTTCTTTCCCGGGCACCATTTCACGCATTGAACATGGATTTAATGTTCGGCCTGATCTGTGTGCGATTGACAATAAACAACCACCGCGACATTACCTGGGCAAATTCTGGATTGATTCGCTGGTGCATGATGAGCGTATCCTTGATTACCTGATCGATCTGGTCGGTGCGGATAAGATTGCATTGGGAAGTGATTACCCTTTTCCATTAGGTGAGGAGAGTCCGGGGAAATTGATTGAGCATATGCCTTATAGTGATAATACCAAGGAGTGGCTGCTTTATAAATCTGCTCTTGCGTGGATGGGACAATGAAATAATGACAACTCTGTTTACTTCCCCTTTAGGGGTTAGGGGCTGGTGATCTGATGTACTTGCCTTGAGATGGGGAAAGGCAGAAAAGGCGGAACGGGGATAAGGTTAAAAAAGAAAAAACATGAAATTTATTCTGCGTAATCAGCGAAAATCAGCGGCGAAAAAGCAAAGGGCATACTTCGACCTGCTCACGCTCAACAATGTGCTACAGCTAAGTAACCGTAGCGCATAGAGCATAGGGAAAATAATAAAATGTAGTGGCAGGGCTTGCCCCTGCTTACGTTAATACAAATACGAATTAATCAATTCCAGAATGCATTTCGGACAATACAGAAACCATTTTCACATTCCACAGATCAACGGTAAAGATTCAATTTACCTGTGTGGGAATTCATTGGGATTGCAACCGAAGAAAGTGAAGGAGTATGTGAATGCAGAGCTTGATGATTGGGCGATGCTGGGTGTGGAAGGACATCTGCATGCGAGGCATCCCTGGTTGCCTTATCACGAGTTTCTCACGAATTCAATGTCGAAGCTTGTCGGGGGAAATCCAAGTGAGGTGGTGGTGATGAATTCTCTCACGGTGAATTTACACTTGTTGATGGCTTCTTTTTACAGACCTACAAAAGACCGGTTTAAAATTCTGATCGAAAGCGATGCATTTCCATCTGACCGGTATGCTGTAGCATCACAAGCAAAATGGCATGGTTATGATGAAGAAGATGCGGTGATCCAATGGCGCCCTATGCCTGGTGAATATAACATCAGGATGGAGGAATTGGAAGCTATCCTCAAACAAGAGGGGGAACAGATTGCATTGATCTTATTGGGTGGCGTGAATTATTATACCGGCCAATATCTCGACATCAAACAAATCACAACACTAGGACATGAGTACGGGATCACAGTAGGCTTTGACCTGGCCCATGCAGCAGGGAATGTGGATATGCAATTGCATGATTGGGACGTTGATTTTGCAGCGTGGTGCAGCTATAAATATCTGAACTCCGGACCCGGAAGTCTCGGAGCAGTTTTTATACATGATAAACATGGAAACAACCCCGATATCCACCGGTTGTC
>JANMVA010000615.1:0-4631 GCA_031392195.1 Saprospiraceae bacterium
GTTGCGGTCGGAACAGGCGCGTGTGACGGTAGACTAGGCCGGTGACGTCGCCGAGCCGGCCGGTAAAATGGAGAATGGGGAAAGTGGGGCTGTGCAGTTTATGAAAGAATAAAATGAAACTTAGGAGATTTCTACACATGCAACGAGTGAGAAGCAGAATTTTCAGAATTCATGAATTTTCAGAATGATTTTTCTAAAATCATTCCTGCTGGAATTCCTTTGATTCTTAAATTCTGAAAATTCTGCTTCTGACCGTGGGGTATCGAAATCTTCCTCCATTTTCTAACAATTTTTATCTATTCATTTGGTAAAGGAATGTGGATCGAAGGCTTTCGTCATCCACATTCCTGGTCGATCATCGATCCGGTGGAATGTGTTGTATGGATTAAGGATTGTTTCAAATAAAACCATATAATACCTCAATCCACTTGTGTTAAGCCTGTTACACATAAAGTTTAAATCCATTTAAAAGTCTCAATGTAAATTTTATAAAAATTTACTTTGCAATTCATGCCGTTGGAAGGCATGACTTTACATTTGTTTTACAATTCATCTTTAATCAGCCTTATGCTATTATGAAAAATGGTAAAATTTCCCAATCAAGCCAACCTGAATGGGAGTATAAAAAAAGATCCGCCGCTCTTAAAAAGGATGGTAAAACAATACTATCCCTTGAGTTCGACAAGAAAAATAAGGCTGAGCTCATCATCGATAAAAATGAATACTCTTTAGCAAATAAAGGTTTCTGGCATCCGGTCACGATCATCGAAAAAAAGAATAAACCCATCGTCGTGCTGGCGCGAAAATCATGGGACTCAAAAGCCTTCGTCCACATTGCAGATGGAAATATCTATGAAGTAAAACTGAAAAATGCACCAATCATTACGCTGATGTTTAGCAATGGAGATGGAAATGAGTTGTTCTCATATCGTTCATCACCTGATGGCAAACACGATGTGCAGTTAATCATGGGCTCCATTGATGTTCCTGCTACCGATCTACATTTCCTCCTCGCATTAGGCTTATTCTCGTTTAAAGGTATTCTCGGGGAAACAACAATCACAAAGACTACTAAACCTGTAAAAGCAGCGAAAACCAAATCAGCTAACGGTAAGCTCGAGAAAAATAAGTCCGATAAAACTAAATCAGAGAATGGTCAACATGAGAAATCTAAATCGGTTAAAACTAAATTAGAAAATAGCAAACCACAAAAACCTGGATCGGTTAAAACCAAACCGGTAAATGGTAAAGCCGCAAAATCTAAAATGATTAAAGCGACATCAGAGAATGGTAAACTGGCGAATTCCAAGCCAGAAAAAACCAGCCAGAAAAAAACGAAAACAAAGAAATCCAGGGTGCAAAAAGCAATTGAGGCTTCTTAATGATTTGATCTGCAGCGAATAAAGATCACTCACCCAGGGCGACCCTCAATTTCTCAATATCGAGCTTATTCGCAAACGCAAGCTCATCAGCTTCTGTAGCAAAACCTCTTAAGGTCAATGTGATCAATGTCTGCGTCAACGGGATCTGCACTTCAGTAGAGCGGATCTGCTTGCTGCTGCCATTATCCATATAAAAATCAGACATCTCAGTTTTCATGATAGCACGGCGCGTACCGACACGGGCGCTTTTATATCCCTGTCCCATCATCGCCGGATTGGTGAGATACATGTTCATCGCACTGAGCATCGGCGCATTAGCGACAATCACGACCTCAGCATCATTCTCAGGTTTTGATTCATTGCGATAGGATTTCGTGATGGTCATGCCGCCACCCATCATACCCATCGATGCTGTATTGATATCATTATCGCCGGAAGCTTTCAGGCCATTGATCTCCGCAGGGAGTGATTCGCTGATTTGGTTGGCAAGGACATTATTGATATCATTGATCGCATCCTGCAGGCTGAGTTGGGCCTGCTTGTATTCTTTTTGAGCCAGGTAAGCCTGAGCTTCTTTGATGTAGGTTTCAGCCTGGCTTTGACCAAATCCGTAAGTGAAAGAAGACAGCAGGATACATATGAGGATTAAAGTTTTCATGATTATATTAGTTTTAAATGTGTCCTAAAGCTACTCAAATGAAAATATATATATCCCCTCAAGCAACTTCCCGCGCACTTTATCCATCTTGAGTAAGTAATTGATTACATGAGGGTAGCTTTTAACAAAACAAGCGAAACGGATCTGCTCAATGGTTGCCTGCAAGGTGATAGACTGGCTCAGAAATGCCTGTATGAGAAATATGCTCCCAAAATGTACATCGTATGCTGCCGGTACCTGAAAGACCCGATGGAAGCAGAAGATGCGCTCGTGACGGCGTTCATGCGCATCTTCGAAAAATTGGGTCAATTCAAAGGCGAAGGCAGCCTGGAAGGATGGATGAAAACGATCATCATCCGGGAAGCATTGACCACGTTACGGAAAAATAAAAACCAGTTTTACGGAAGTGAAGGTGAAATACAAGACCTCCACATCGAAGATCCGCACCATTACGACCAACTCGAAAATGAAGATCTGCTGAAGATCATACAGGATATGCCGGCAGGTTACAGGGCAGTTTTTAACATGTATGCCATGGATGGTTACACGCACAAGGAGATTGCTGATCAGCTCGGCATCAGTGAGAATACATCGAAGTCGCAATTGAGCAGGGCCAGGAAGTTTTTACAGGATGTGCTGGCCAAACATCACATCATTCAAAAAAAAATGACAAATGACATTACCACCGGATAAATTATTTCAACAGCGGCTGGAAAATTATTCAAAGAATCCACCTGCCAGGACATGGGAACGGATTGAAGCTGGTTTGGATAAAAAAAAATCTAACGCCGGGTGGATGAAGGTGGCTGCCTCATTTCTCATCATCATCATAGCTGCAACAATGATTTACTATAAATCTCAAATCAAAATTGAAGTTGCAAGTACAAATAGTAAATCAACACAACCATTGCAGGAGAAAAATATCATTCCTTCTTCTAAAGAAAATGTGTCAACAATAACAGCTCAGGATCCTGCATCAGCAACACAACCAGAGGAGATCCTTCATCAGAATATTGCAGAAACTAGATCTAAGGATATTAAAGACAATTCAATCCCTGTTCAAGTAATTATAAACAAACCGGAAGAAGATCAAACCAAGCAGCGATCAGCAGAAGCAGTTGCTGATAACGAGAATAGCGAAACTATAAATGAAGAATCAAATCCTGCCACTGTACCTGAAACAACTGTATCGACTCAGATAGATGTTGCCGACAATAAGCAAAAGCCGGCAGGCAGAAAATTAATGTACTCTGCAAGTGATGTGCATGCCCGATTTCTGAAAGAAAAACAATCCATTACCCTGACTCCGAATGAAAAACCGGAAACAGGTCTGGAAAAAATATTTGATCTGACTTATAGCCTGAAAAACGGAGGAACTTCTCTCGGCCATTTGCGCAGGTTAAAAAATGATTTCATATCAAACGCCTTCGACAATCAGAAGAGCGAAAAACAATAGACATAAAACCATGATAAAACTTTTATCCACCATCCTGGTCATCCTGATCCAGATTCATGCATCCGCGCAGTTCACACCCGACACAGTCGTCATTGAACTGGCCAGCAGCAGCAAAGTAGTATTCACGATCGGTGATCGCAGCGACCTTGAACAGTTGAGGGAATACGATTACCAGGCGTTGTTTGATGATATTTTTCTGCAGCTTGAAAGTGAGGAAGCTCCTGCTCCTCATTCGCCTATTGCCGGTGACCCACCTATGACAGAAAAAAAAGGCCGGACCATTAAAAGCCAAAATTATGATGTCAAATGGAATGATGATCTTCGATTCAAAGTATTTCCGGATGGAAACACTTATGTCAATTTTGAACTTGGGATGAACAATTATTTTGACAATGGCTCCTTCGACGATATGCAAGTCCAGCCATATTCAGTCAGGCCATGGGGATCATGGTTTTTCAGTACAGGTTTTATGCACAGGTTCAGGTTCAGCCGGAATTTTTCGCTTGAATCCACGTTGTCAATGAGCGTTCATAGTTTCAAATTGGAAGACGATAATATCCGGCTGGTTCGCACTGATCATGGTGTGGAGTTCGAACCAGATCCGCGCAATGTTGATTTCATCAAAAGTAAATTGAGTGTGACTTATCTGAATGCATCATTCATACCCATGTTTGATATTGGGAAACCAAAGCCGGGTTGTGAAGAACACACATTGAGATATAATTTCAGGTTAGGTTTAGGGCCATATATCGGTCACCGAATAGCCAGCTACACCAAACAACGCTATGAGATCGATGGTGAAAAAGAAAATGATTTGGAGCGTGGCCGATTTGATCTTGAAAATATCCGTTATGGTGTGAGGTTAAGAGTAGGGGTCGATGGAACTGACTTATTTTTTGATTACGATTTGAATACGTTGTTCCTCAAAGGCAGGGGCCCTGAATTGAATGCCTGGAGCGTTGGATTTATATTTTAATCATGTTTTCCAAAAATAATAGACCTATTTTTAATTAATCAATAAGAATAGTCTATGACAAATACAGATATTACTTCAGTCGGGCAGGTAAAAGATCCTTTTTACCGGGAGGAATTTCAAAAGATCCATGACTCCAATGAATCGTATAAAGGAAAATGG
>JANMVA010000008.1:0-25018 GCA_031392195.1 Saprospiraceae bacterium
TTGTCCGCATGGAAGATCTTGCAGGATTGTGGGAAGACAGGGTACTCTACCAGGCTGATTTCTATCCGCATTATCCCGCCTATCTTAGGTTTGGCTTTACAGCCGGTTTCTTTAATTGATCTTTCGCTAGGCAGCCGACTCAGAACGTTCCTTCAATTGTTGATTCATCAATTCAAATCCCGCTCTCGTCTTTTGATGCATACTCTTCCATAACAATGCAACGAGAATACCTGAGAAATTTTCCTTTTGTATAAGTAAAGTTTGTTCGTCATTGATGGGTTGCAGGATGAAAAAATGTTCTCCATCGAACAGACCATTCATTAAAACTTTTCCTTTCCACTGTAAATGTTTTCCTGTGATCAGTTTTGTACAGGTCGGAGAGAACTTCATTTCCTTTCCTCCAGGTGGTTGAATCGTGACCTTCAGGATTGATCCTTCATTCACAGCACCTTCAATAGAGACAATGAAACTATTCCACTCCGGGTAGTGATCGAAATCAATGAGGTGAGACCACACAATATGGCCAGGTGCATCTATCACGATGTTGGTATCAATAGTTTTCATCGAGCTCCCTTCTTTTCGGTTTGTTATCAAGAGTAAAATAACCAGTTAATGAATTTTGAGCCATCATTATATGGGTTTATTGGAAACAAGGAACTGAAAGATAGGCTTTTAGCCGGTGCCGTTAATGATTGGTGAAGACCCCCCAGAATGCTCCTCGTTATCTATGAAATCATTAATTTTAAACTCTAAATTTCATCATGATGAAGCTCAATTTCATTTCCTTATTTACAGGATTATTCCTGCTTTCGATTTCCAGTCTTGCATTTGCTCAGGATGACAAATCAAAGCGTCCAAGCCCACCCGCTGAGGCTAAGGGCATCATCGATTCTTCCAATGTTACCATTTATTATTCTTCCCCTGCTGTAAAAGGAAGGCAGATATGGGGTAGCCTGGTTCCTTATGGTAAGGTATGGCGCACCGGCGCTAATGAAGCCACCGTGTTTGAAATTGATAAGGCAATAATTCTGAATGGACATACTTTATCCCCGGGCAAGTACGCCCTGTTTACTATACCCGGTGAGAATGAATGGAGTTTTATCCTGAATTCAGAGTGGGATCAGTGGGGCGCATTTAAATATGATAAATCGAAAGATGTGCTCAAGTTCACTGCCACTCCGGAAGAGTCTTCGATTTTCAACGAACGACTCCGTTTTGATATAATGGACCACCAGGTCACATTATACTGGGAGAACAAAAAAGTGGGCTTTACATTGGGGGAATAAGATCAATTGCTTTCGAAACTCCTGTTTAACTTTAACCTTATTCATCATATCGAACTTAGTATCATGAAATACTTAACCTGCATCATCTTTTTTAGTTTATTTCTTGTGCCCATTACGAATGCCCAGATCGAATTTGCCAATCGTCCAAGCCCACCTGCTAAAGTAAATGCAGCGATCCTCAATGGCGCAACGATCAGTCTATCCTATTCTTCTCCCGCTGTAAATGGAAGGACGATCTGGGGTAGTCTGGTGCCGTACAACCAGGTTTGGAGAACAGGTGCGAATGAAGCCAACATATTCGAGACAGACAAAGACATTCTTGTCAATGGCCAAAAGCTCCCTGCAGGAAAATATAGTTTGTTTACTATTCCCGGCGAGAAAGAATGGATTGTCGTTTTTAACAAGGAATGGAATCAGTGGGGAACAATGAAATACAATTCATCTGATGATGTTCTGAGAGTGACAACACCACCTCAAAAATCAATGCAGCTCAATGAAAGATTGAAATTTACGCTGGAAGACAGTGTGCTTTCATTGCTATGGGAAAACCTCCAGATAAATCTCTTGCTTCAGTAAATTTTCTAAAGATTGTAATTCGGGATTAGCTGATGATCTCTTTCAGCATAGTATTTATTGATATAGCTCACGACCTCATCCGGATCATCAATGATTGGCATCAGGTCTAAATCTTCAGGATTGATATTCCTTTCTTGCTCGAGCATCACTTTAACCACCCATTCTTTCATGCCAGTCCAAAAAGAACTGCCTACAAGAATTACCGGTACAGGTGTAATCCTTTTTGTCTGAATCAACGTCAACACTTCGAACATCTCATCTAATGTTCCAAAGCCACCCGGTAATACAACAAAGGCCTGAGCGTATTTCACAAACATGACTTTCCGGACGAAGAAATAACGATGGTTCAAATTCTTATCATCGTCGATATATACATTGTGAGATTGCTCAAATGGTAGGTTGATATTCAGGCCGACAGACACACCTCCCTGTAAGCTCGCACCTTTATTGGCTGCTTCCATTATTCCAGGGCCTCCGCCAGTGATAATTCCAAAACCGGAATCAGTAAGTTTCTGTGCAATTTTGACTGCCGTCTGGTAATGAGGGTTATCCGCTTTAGTGCGTGCACTCCCAAAAATCGATATGCAGGGCCCAATCCGGTTGAGGGATTCAAATCCATCAACAAATTCTGCAATTACTTTGAACATAGTCCAGGCGTTTTCGCCTTTGATCTGTGTCCACTGTTTCATCAACTTCGCGGGCGGGGGAGTAAATCCTTCTGGCATAGATTTATACATTTTGTGGTATGATCACCTGGCGCATATCACAATCTGAAAATGAACCAAGTTAATCGATAGACGCCTGGTAATTGGCGAATTCCTGTTCGATATAACGTTGAAGATCTTTCAAATCGCTGAACCTGGAGAGAACTTCTCTCATTTCAACAATGGATTGAGCCGTCGGTAAAACAAATCGATCAATATCCTGTGCGGAGATTGATTTTCCACCTAATATAATCAATCGTTCAACCACATTTTTAAGCTCCCTGATATTGCCAGTCCATGGGAGTGATTGAAGTTTTTTAATGGCCTTGCTGTCAAATGATTTTTCGGGAATGCCGTAGTCCTTGCAAATCTCGGTGCAGAAATGAATGATCAATTGTGGAATGTCTTCAATCCTGTCTTTCAATGGCGGGACATCGATAATGATCACAGCGAGCCGATGATATAAGTCTTCCCTGAAGCGACCGGCATCGATTAGCTTGCGCAGGTCTTTATTCGTTGCTGCGATCACCCTGACATCAACCCTGATTTGTTTTTCACCTCCGACCCTGACAATTTTGTTTTCCTGTAATGCTCTGAGGACTTTAGCCTGTGCAGATAAGCTCATGTCCCCAATTTCATCGAGAAATATGGTGCCGCCGTTTGCCAGCTCAAATTTCCCTGTGCGCAGTTTGATGGCTGAAGTAAAAGCACCTTTTTCATGACCAAATAATTCACTTTCGATCAGCTCAGAAGGAATGGCAGCACAATTGACTTCAATTAAGGGATAATCATGACGGTTACTCTTTTGATGGATCCAATGAGCAACAAGTTCTTTTCCTGTACCATTTTGCCCTGTGATTAGTACACGGGCTTCGGTAGGAGCTACTAGTTCAATTGTAGACATGATCTGGCCTATGCATTTTGATTGGCCGACAATGGGTTGGGCTCGGGTGCTTGAGACTTTATTTTGCAGGACTTTACGCTCCGATATCAGCTCGGATTTATCCATGGCATTCCGTAACGTGATCAGGAGACGATTCAGATCTGGCGGTTTAGAGATGAAGTCGAAAGCACCTTTTTTAACAGCTTCAACCGCGGTATCGATAGAAGCATGGCCGGATATCATGACCACGGGAGTCTCCCTGGCTAGCTCCTGAATTTTATCCAGTGCATCCATGCCGTCCATTTTAGGCATTTTGATATCCAGAATGATGACGTCATATGGATTCTGCTTGACTTTGACCAGGCATTCCATTCCGTCGGCCGCTTCATCCACTTCATATTTCTCAAATTCAAGAATATCCCTGAGGGTATGTCGAATACTTCTTTCGTCGTCTACGATCAATACTTTAGACATTGCCATAGTTTTAGTCTTGTTTATCAGATTAAAAGATATAATCAAAAGTATAACATTGATTAGAAATAGTTTATAATTTATAAAAAATAATATATGTTAAAAGATGAAAGCCCAGCAGGCCATTGGTTCATTCATGAAAAGAAGAGAGGGCTTAGCGCAGGGTTAGATAGGACATGAGGCCCATTCCGGTCTCAAGAGCTCTGTCATTGATATCAAATCGGTTGGAATGAACAGGGAAATCGCGTGCCGGATCTTTCCATCCTGTACCCAGGCGATAAAAAGTACCTGGTATTTCATGCGTATAAAAGGCAAAGTCCTCGGAAGTCATTCGCTGCGGAAGTTCATGCACATTTTCCTCACCTAGATATTCTATGGCTGCATTTCTGCAAAACTCCGTGACTTTTGGATCATTGGTCAGGCTGGGATAACCTTTGACAATATTTATTTCCGCAGTTGCACCACTGGCCTTGCATGTTGATTCAATTAATTCCCTGATCATTTCATGCGCGGTAAGACGCCATGTCTCATCCATTGCTCTCAATGTTCCCTCCATGAAAACTTTTTCAGGAATAACATTAGTTGCACCTCCGTCAGAATAGATCCGCCCAATGCTTAAAACGGCAGAAGACATGGGATTAACTCGCCTGCTGATGATTTCTTGCAGGGCGGTTATAACTTTCGATGATACGAGAATCGGATCGATGCACAGATGTGGAGTAGCGCCATGTCCGCCTTTTCCTTTGATGGTAATATATAATTCATCAGAAGATGCCATATACAGTCCCTCTCTGAATCCAACTTGTCCGGCAGGAAGTGACGGATAAACATGCTGGCCAACGATCCAGGCTGGAGTTTGATTTTTGAATAGACCTTCACTGATCATCATCGATGCACCCCCCGGAAGTTTTTCTTCACCTGGCTGGAATACAAATCTCACTTCTCCTTTTAAATGATTCTTAAGTTTTTGCACAATCGCTGCCGCACCCAGTAAAGAGCTGGAATGCACATCATGACCACAAGCATGCATGATACCTTCATTTTTTGAGCGATATGGAATATCGTTCATCTCTTTTATAGGAAGCGCATCCATATCTGCACGTAACATTTTCAACGGGCCATCCTCATTTCCTTTAATGCTGGCGATAACGCCAAAACCAGCCCATCCGTCGGTGAAACTTATGTTATGTCGTGTCAGAAAATTTTTGATCCTGCCCGAAGTTTCTTTTTCCTCAAAAGAAAGTTCAGGATGTTGATGGAGTTCGTGCCGGATTTCAGTGATGTCCTGAAATAATTCAAGTGAAAGATCTTTTACGCTGCTTGCAATATTATTTAGCATAGGGGAGGGGCTTTTGTCCGATTCGACGCCATTGTGCACTAAGAATGGCCAGGTCGGTCGTCCAGTGATAATCTCTCGCATATACATAGTGAATATGCTCTAATCGTTTCGTCGGCTTCAATTCGTCTTCAGGGTAGGCGGGACTTAGTATGCCGGGTTTAATAAAAGGTAATGACTTGATAAGGTTGTCTGACGGATGATATGATACCCATGTTCTTTTGCCTGTGATCAATTGAATGATATTCCTGAACAAAGATCGATTGGGATGAATGCTCAGGAAAAGTATAGGAGATATAAAGATCATGATAAAGGAAGATGCCAGATCAAATAATCTCTTGGCTCTCAATGAAGAAGGATGTGCCAGTTTGAAATCGATCCGGATAGCATATGACTCCCCTTCAGTTTCACTACTCATGCTGCCGACAATATTCATACTCGTAGCTGCTGCAAGCATGTAGCGCATGCCTGGTCCGAGAAGCGTCATGCTGCTCGTAAATGTAGAAAAAGGAACATCATGTGCAGAGAAAATAATTTCTTTTACATTATGTACCCGGACGATTTCCGCCAGTTGATTTAATTGTCCAATATATTGAGCATCAACGGAAGAAGCATCTGCTTCGGGTGACACCGTGCCCGTTATTTCAATCAGATCCCGTGAACGATTGATGAGTTCACGTATGCGAATGGCTTCATCGAGTTTGGCTACAATAATTGCTTTCCTGGGTTCATGATGCAATAATTCACGGGAGGATACATTCCATGGTGGTAGTTTCCAGCGCGATAAAACCATGAATACCAAATATAAAAATGATCCAAGCAAAATGACCATTCGTGAGGTCCGCATGTGAGTTGGCAACATCGCATAGATGACCAGGATACCAATGATGGACCACCCCAATCCCAGCCATGAACTTTTCTTGCTATAGGGCTTGTCATATGCTCCATTTAAGAAAAATGAAACAATAGCTATCAATGTGTAAAGCGGAATATTGATGTTATAGAATGATGCCTTGAAATAACCGGGTGAATGATAAAAATAATTAGCCCATAAGCGACTAACAACATAGAACGATCCTGATAATAACAGGGCGTCAAGAAGAACAGGCCAGATTCTGATAGCAAACTGATGAATCAATTGCACTAAGCCATGCAAATAAATAGCCACCCGGATCAACGATTGCTGACCCTTAAATTCAGGATGCTTCTTCGTAAAAATGAGCATGGCTTCATAAAAAGTCAGAATATAATTGATCGTTGACTTTCGTGTTGACTCACCTTTATAGTGAATGATGGTTGTCGATGGTAAATAATAAACAGGATGACCTGACTGTGTGATCCTGTAGGACAAATCAATGTCTTCTCCATACATAAAAAAATCCTCATCGAGAAAGCCTGTTTGATCGAGGATGCTTTTACGCATAAACATGAATGCACCACACAGAACTTCGATGGGTGCAGTCTGGTATTCTTTTACATGCCCCTGGTAGTATCTGTTTAAAGTGGCTGAGGTTGAAAATATCCGGTACAAGCCTGTCATTTTCATAAATGATGCCACTAATGTGGGCAATCCTCTTTTTGATTCCGGCAGAAATCTTCCGCTGCCATCAATCATCCGGACACCAACTGCACCTGCTTCGATATGTGTGTCCATAAAATTCAAACATTCACTGAAAGTATTTTCGGATACGATCGTGTCCGGATTGAGCAAGACCACATATTTCCCCTGGCTGATCCTGAGTGCGAGATTATTCGCTTTTGCAAAACCCAGGTTATCCGGATTGGCGATGACTTTCACTTCCGGAAAATGTTCGTGTAAAAGTTGAGGTGTCCGGTCTACGGAAGCATTATCGACTACGATGATCTCACCATCAATACCCTGCATGGCCTGGCCTACAGATCGAAGACAGTTATCAAGAAATGGATAAACGTTATAGCTGACGATGATTACCGAAAGTCTCAACAGGATATGAGGTTAAACACTTTCACTCATTTCAATATTTGTACGTGCCATGATGGATCGACCTAACGTCACACCATCTGCATATTCCAACTCACCTCCAAATGCAACGCCTCTTGCGATCACACTAATCCGGACATTAAAATCTTTGAGCAATTTTGTCAGATAGAAGATAGTGGTCTCCCCTTCTATGGTTGGGCTGATTGCCATGATCAATTCAGCGACTTCGTGTTGTCTGATTCGCTCAAGCAGGCTGTGGATCTGCAGATCCTGCGGACCAACTCCATCAATCGGCGAAATAATTCCGCCAAGCACATGATAGAGCCCATGATATTGTCCCGTATCTTCTATCGCCATAACATCTCGTTCAGATTCCACAACACAGATCGTGTTTTTTTGTCTTGAATGATCAGTGCAAATGGCGCATGCTTCCGTATCCGCGAGGTTATGACACGTTTTACAATGTTGAATATTGTTTCGCATTCCGAGCAGGCTCTCAACCAGTTCAGGAAGTAACTGATCTTTATGCTTGAGCAGGTAAAGAGCAATCCGAAGTGCACTTTTTCTTCCAATACCTGGTAATTGGCCAATGGTCCGGATAGCAAGTTCAAGATGACGAGATGAATACTGAGACATATGATTCTATTGACACCGTAGCTATTGGTT
Organism: Saprospiraceae bacterium; assembly: GCA_031392195.1. Lineage (GTDB taxonomy): Bacteria > Bacteroidota > Bacteroidia > Chitinophagales > Saprospiraceae > Opimibacter. The sequence goes on from JANMVA010000008.1 coordinate 7,883, forward strand.
ATACCAACATTGCTACAGGGTTTTCGAGAAGTTGTTTGAATGTTTGAAGAAATCGCGCACCTGTTGCTCCATCAATGACGCGATGATCACAGGACAATGTCACCTTCATTATTTTGGATGATGTGACAGTTCCATTCGACAGGCTGAGTTCATCTGCTATCGTTCCGATGGCCATAATAGCAGCATCTGGTGGGTTAATAATGGCAGTGAACTCATCAATGCCAAACATCCCCAGATTAGAAACAGTGAATGTATTGCCTTGCATTTCCTGAGGTTGTAATTTCTTTTGTCTGGCTTTATCTGCAAGTTCACTTACGGTAGTATTGATTTTAGACATGCTCATGTTATCGGCTCCAAACAATACGGGTACTAATAAGCCTTCGTCGACAGCTACAGCAACACCAATGTTAATGTCTTTGTTGATACGGATTTTATCACCCATCCATGAAGCGTTAATGGAAGGATGTTGCTTTAACGCTACAGCAACGGCTTTAATCATAAAATCATTAAAAGAAATTTTTAACCCTGACTGATCATTGATAAGCTTCCTGGCATCTGAGGCACGATCCATGTTTATTTTAATCGTCAGGTAAAAATGAGGAGCAGAAAATTTGCTTTCAACTAATCTGCGCGCAATTGTTTTCCTCATTTGAGAAAGCGGAATATCCCCAAACTGAACTTGTGCAGGACTGCTGCTTTTTGTTGATTTTTCTTTGCTGGCAGCTACATAACTTTCTACATCACGCTTGATGATTCTGCCCCCGTCACCCGAGCCTTTCAATGTTCCCAGATCAATGCCGGCCTCTGCAGCAATGGATTTGGCCAATGGTGAAGTCTTAACTCTCACATCATCTGTAGTGGGTCCATTATGGTTTCCATTTGTTTGAGGTGGGACATTCGTCACATCAGACGTTTTTTCTTCATTTGGTGTTTCTTTTTTACGGGAAGAATCAACCACTTCCGTTTCTTTTTCCTTTTTAACTGGATCTTTAGCTATCTGGGAAGATGGAGGTGTTATGCCCTCGTTACCCTCAAGAGCTTTCTTGTAGTCTTCATCCTTTGCACCGATGACGGCAAGTACATCATTGACAGGAACCGGCCCTTCTTTAACACTTATATACAGCAGATAGCCTTCATGGAAGCTCTCGAGTTCCATAGTGGCTTTATCCGTTTCGACCTCGGCCAAAATATCACCGGGAGAAACTTTGTCCCCAACTTTTTTCAACCAGCCCACAATATTACCTTCCTCCATCGTATCACTCAGGCGGGGCATACGGATTACTTCAGCCATTTTCTATCTGTTTATTGATCTGGTAAAATTAGGTATATAGAATTGGAAATGAACACGCTCCTGCAAAAATGTCAAAAGCCCCTGATCACTGTAGACCAGGAGCTTTTGAATACACAAAAAAATCTATCTCAAATAACCCTATGCAAGATTATTGACTAATAACCTGAATTCCGGTTTCCGGAATATTTTGAACCAGGTCTTGAAGAACCGGGGGTATTTTTACCCGCATCCGGACCTGAAGGACGGCTCATATCGGTATCAGTCGGTGTAGCCACGCGAAATTCTACGCGACGATTGATATAATGTTTGTATTCTTCTGTTGATGATATATTATGACTATCCTCAAGTCCCTTCACAATAGGAGATTGTTCTCCTCCATAACTCAGGATGAAGCGGCTGCGGGGGATGTTATAATTTTCGACCAGGTAGTTAATTCCAGCATTTGCCCTGTTATACGACAATACATTGTTATACTCAGTTGAATTGCGATTATCAGTGAAACCATGAGCAACAATTTTCATGTCCGGATGAGAATTCATGACTGAAGCTACATGGTGTAGCGATCCGTAGAATTCCGGTTTTACGTAATACTTGTCCAGATCAAAGTGAACCATTGGAAGGAACCAACTAAGTCCACCCATTGCCCCACCTCTTGCATTGATGATATTGACCACATCATCTTCAGTCAAATAACCTTCATCAGGGACTTGAGCGACACCATTATTGTCCACTTCAAATCCGGGAGGGGAATATGGTTCCTGGTCTTTACAGTCAACTACAGAATCACCATCACTATCTAATGTAACACCTCTGGTGTCTACCGGACAGCCTGCAGGTGTATTTATTTCCTGGTCTGTCATGTCGATGACACCGTCACCATCACTGTCAGTCAGGTCAAATTTTGGACGTTGCTTCAGTTCGGCAATATCAGTTAATGGGCCATCTAATGGATTAACCCAATACAATGGTTCGATTCTCTTTTCAAATGAACCGAGATTTATGCCCAAACGTAATGAGGTGTAATGAGCTATATCATTGCTAGTCGTTTCATCAAAGTTCGTTCTGTCTTCAAACCCATCGAGCAAGTCATTATCGCTGACGATGACACGATGTTCAAGGCCGAGGCTAATTCTTCTTGACAATTTACGAGAAACCCCTATTCCAAAATGAAAGTGAGGAATAACAGTTTTATGATCTCCAAACACCGTAATGACGTCTTTTTCAATTCCACCTGCAGTCTCAAAATCCCCATCAAGCAGTTCTTTTAATCTTTTACGGGATTCATTTCTGCCATCTTTTGTCTCCATATCAAGCCCTTCAGTAACTGAAGAAAAATCATATAGCTCTTCTCCATTCAGGAGGTCAACAAATGTCTTCGGAAAGCCTAATCCTGCACCAAGGACAATGAAAGTATTCCACTTATTGGAAGGATTATGAAATAGAATGTTGCCAAAATTGAAAATTCCTTCAAGCGATAGATCCAGAAGATTTGTTTTGTAATTCCGGTGAATGTTGTCAGAATTGATGGTTTCATTCGTATAACCTGCGAGAATTGGGACAGCCTCAATATTCTGGCCATAAGTCCTTTCAGAAGCCAGAAAATTAAAATTCCTTGCATCATATCCTTTTGATGATTGATACGTACCATCCAATCGGAATGACAGACTGTAGTTAATCGCTTTCCTCAAATGGAGTCCAAACCCATATCCTGCTGGAAAGGGAGCTTCAACATCACCTGAAATAAAAGCGGGCCCGGCATGAATGCCAAGCTCCCACATGTTTTTGGGTTTAGCAGAGTAAACTGCCTGACCAGTCCGCCACATTTTATTTTGCTCAGGATCCGCAGTCATCTCATCTTCGATGACAGGGGCAGCAAATTTATCTTCGGTGTTCTGGGCCCAGAGGTTTGTTCCGGCTAAAAAGAGGAGTGTTGACAGCAGGACATAGAAAAGTCGTGTCATAGGGTATACATTTTTAAGATATGATCAATTTGTGTTTGGCAAAATTATCCTTTTTCCATTATAAAAACAATAACGGTTAGAAGGTTTAGTAAACAGTTAAATAAAATTGAAATCCCAGAGTAAGAATAATTAACATATTACGATATTAATTAATATATTTGATATATGATCTCGCATTGGTTTCATCCGGAAGACCGGAATTCTATTCGACCTGAAAGGTTAAGCAAAAGCTCCCTGTGGCATCAGGTCCGATTTGTTCATGAAGAGGAAGCACCCTGTACTTCGGGGGATCTCGTTCTAATCTCATTCGACAGGCATGTTTCAAAACGGGTGAAAAAATACCTCTTTCAGTTCACCAACATGCCAGGTTCATCCTTGAGAATCCTGGATTGTGGCATTTTTGTTCAGAATCAACCGGAAACACTCCTTCCTATCCTGGAAGAAATATGCTCCAGTGGAGCAACTGTTTTACTCCTGGGGGCTCCCCTTGGACTGATGAAAAACCTGATTTCCGGCACCCGAATGGTTAGTGTCATTCGGGAATCCAACCTTGATGATGACATTTACCTGCGCACTGAGGGACAGAGTCCATTGATCCAGTATATAGGCACACAAAGGCATCTTGTTTCTGAATCAAATGTCCAGATTGAAGGCCATCTGAGATTGAGTGAACTGAGAGAGGACCTCGGACTTGCTGAACCTTGTCTTCGTGATTCTGAGGTATTACTATTTAATTGTGATAGCCTTAGTGCTGCGGAAGCAGGATACATGACCGGTATTAGCAGTAGCGGACTTACTGTTATGGAAGCATGTCAGTTGTTTCGTTATGCCGGTGCAAGTCAATCTATGAACGTCATTTCGATCTATGGGTATAATTATGAGTCAGATGAAAATGGTCTCACTGCTAATTCAATGGCCCAAATGATTTGGTACCTGATGGAAGGTTCGATGTTAAAAGAAGATCCGGAACGAAGCACATTAACCCAATATATAGTACAGCCCAAAGACAATGATCATCTACTTAAATTTTATAAAAGCGAGGTCTCTGGCCGGTGGTGGATTGAAAACAGATCTGGTGGAAAAATTCCCTGTTCTTATCAGGACTATCGAAAAGCATGTGAAGATGATTACTCCGGTATAGTCATCAGGTCCATCCTTGGTTAAACCGGTTCAAGAATTTTCTCAAGATGCATTGAACGTGATCCTTTCAGTAGAAGGGCTTTACCCTTACATTTTTCCCACTGCCAGTCTTTTTGAATTTCCTCAATCGTTAGTGCAGTTATGATGGATTGATCTGCTGTATCCATTTCTTTCAGCGCGTGGATAAATTCTTTGCCTACAAGGATGATGTGTTCAAAACGAAGTTGAAGAATAGTGCGTATCACATGTTGATGAAGATCGTTGCTTTCATTTCCAAGCTCTTTCATGTCACCTAGTAAAAGCCAGCCATTCGGAAATTTTTCCTTGAAGGCATGGAGTGCCATTTCCATACTGGAAGGGTTGGCATTATAAGCATCTTTTATGATCGTACATCCATCAACCATGGTTGTTTCTGATCTGTTGGCACCTGATCTGAATGAGGATAGAAAACCGATCATCGCCGAAAGATTAACATCAAAATGTGATCCGACAACATAAGCAGCCACCATGTTAATCGCATTATAATCTCCAAAGAGGAAAGAAGGAATGGTTATATCACCCAGGATAAGTGTAAAGCCCGGTTCATTTTTATTTGAATTTAACTCAAATGCGTATTCTGCTTTGCTTTCGCGGCCAATCCCATATGTAGTTTTTAGTGGGAGATTCTCTGCCATTTTTACTAAACGGGAATCGTCTGCGTTAACGAAAACAAATCCATTCGTGTGTGCGAGGTATGTATATAACTCACCCTTCGCCCGCTGGACTCCCTCTATACTTCCAAAACCTTCCAGATGCGCCTTTCCGATATTCGTGATGAGTCCATGTGTCGGCATCGCCAGATCACATAGAAATTGAATTTCACCTTCATGATTGGCGCCCATCTCAATGACAGCTATTTCAGTATCGTCAGGTATGCTCAAGAGTGTAAGAGGCACGCCGATATGATTATTATAGTTACCGGCTGTGGCATGTACTTTATATTTTTTGGATAGTACACCAGTGATTAGCTCTTTAGTTGTTGTTTTCCCGTTCGATCCTGTGATCCCAATGAAAGGTATCCAAAAATGACTACGATGAAATTTTGAAAGTTGCTGCAGAGTATCTAATGTGTCTGGCACATGAATAAAGCGCTCATTTTTTAATGAGGGATCTGAAATAACTGCATAAGCTGCACCTGACTTAAGAGCTTTATGCGCGAAAGTGTTGCCATCAAATTTTTCGCCTTTCAGGGCAAAAAAGATGCAATCCGGTTTAATCTGCCGCGTGTCTGTTACGATCGTTAGGTGACGACGGTATATTTCATATAGAGTAGGGATGTCCATTTCACTCGAAATCAAATGCCATGCGAAAAGATATAAAAGAAAACGCCCTCGCTGGTGGCGAAGGCGTTTTAGTTTTATTTTTACAATTCAAATTATTTATATCTTCTCTTTGTTTTGGACTTGCCACCACCGAAGTCATGTCCTCCAATCTCTCCACCCGGTTCGGATCCACCCACTTGGTGCATTGCGCAACGGAATCCAATCGTACGATCACCTTTCGTTTGGTTTTTGAATCTGCGCGTAGCAGGAGATAACCAATACAAACGATCTGCCCATGAACCACCTTTCACAACGCGTGAACTATCATTGATCAAAGTGGATTCACCATATGCATAGTCAACTGCTTCGCTGTCATCATCGCGATAATCAAGTGCATTCCCTTTCTGGTAGTTTTCTCTCTCCATAGCGATGGAATCATCCACAATGGTATATCGGAGTCTTCCAAGGCTATCTTTCTCAACCGGACGACCATTTTCATCTCTTACTCTTTCCTTGAAGATATTTCCTCGGAAAGGGTTCAGGTCCTGATTTTCAACATCGCGTAATGTCGAGCTGGTCATCGGACGGTATACATCTCCTGTCCACTCACTGACATTACCTCCCATGTTATAAAGGCCAAAATCATTTGGGAAGAAGGCTTTCACAGGTGATGGGAAAGGAGCATTATCATTTGGCTTGCCCGCTGTACCCATGTAATTTCCTCTGGCTTCCTTGAAGTTAGCCAACATCCGGCCTTGGTTTTTATCATGTATTTTATAACGTGCACCAGTACCATCCCATGGATAGATCCGGCGATCAGAGATAAGTTCGTCTTTCTTTGAAAGGTTGTTTCCCTGGAGAGCTAGAGCAGCATATTCCCACTCAGCTTCTGTAGGAAGGCGGTAGGCTGGAAGCAGGATGCCATCTTCAAAACGAACAGGGCGCTCTCCTCCGGTTTTCAGGTCTGGAAGATTCTTTTTCACACTTCCTGTATATTGTCCAAAAAGATAGGACTCAGTATTGAAGTTGTCCGAATCTTTCTGATCCACATTCAAGTTGAGGACACCCTTTTCAACCAAAAGCATCTCATTGACCCGGTCTGTACGCCATTCGCAGAATTTATTGGCTTGTTCCCATGTGACACCTACAACAGGGTAGTCATTATAGCTTGGGTGCCTGAAATAAGTCTCAACCATAGGCTCATTGAATGCAAGCTCTTCACGCCAAACCAGTGTGTCAGGCAGAATGGAAAGCACCTCTTGAGGATAGGATTCACCCAGTACGCGGCTCACCCAGTAGATAAATTCACGGTAGTGAGAATTTGAAACTTCAGTTTCATCCATCAGGAATGAAGAAACAGTCACCCTGCGAGGTACATTGTCCCATTCATAGGTAACATCCTGATCTGTAAGACCCATCGTAAAGGTTCCACCTTCAACAGCAACCAGTCCGGGACCAATTTCCATGTCTCCATGAGTTCCTTTTTCAAATCCTCCCCATTCCTGGTCATTGTACTTCCATCCGGTAACTGACGAACGTTCTGTTCCCTTTTTACAAGCGGTAAAACCAAGAATCATTACGGCACTGAGACCAATTAAAATCGTTCTTTTCATTCCTTAACTCAATGTGATTGTTAAAAGAGGGTCAAATATACATTTTCTGAAACGATACCTTCCCACAAATATTGTTACTGTTTTTTGCTCCTTATGGCAAATATTATGCCCCTTCCGGGTAGATTTTACCGGAATATGTTAAGGCAATCATTATACCTTGATTCAGTATCCCCATCATCCAGATGATAGACGATGCCCACTTCATGAGTGCCACCATTGTCAGGAAATCCACTGATTGTATAGTCGAAACTATATCCTACTCTTAAATGGTTGGTTCTGAATCCAATAGAAGCGATCAGGGCTTCTGATTTGCCTGAGGATATGCGATAATGTAATCCCAAAGTGAGTAATTCTGCATCGATCGTCGCACCTCCATTGATCTGGTTGAACGGACCTTGTCTGACCAGGATAATGGAAGGGGAAAAGTTAATGGCTATGGTTCTTTTAAATACCTTAGAAAACATTGGCATTTCTGCACCTGCATGAATAGTCCAGCGCAATGGAATTCTGGGGGATAAACCAGGGTTAACCGAAAGGAAATCAGGATCTGGTCTGTTCATGTGCCTGACCGCGATTCCGCCATAAATCGAATTGCTGTAAAGGATTGTCCCCATTCCGAGGTCTGCATAGATCACTTTATTCTTGTCCGGCGAGGTTTCTTCAGTGGGAAATGGCAGTCCTCCGGGACTGATAGTACCGGTATATTCATCGATCTGGTCACCAAATATCAGTTGGTTCCAGTTCAGAGTAGACTGTACAATCCCAATTTCAATACCGGTTTTAGAAGATAGTTGATCATTGAATTCAAGGAGGTAGGAAAAAATTCCCGCGGCTTTCAGGGTTTTGAGGATGCCATCTCCGGCATCATCTGCAAGTAACCAAATCCCTGCCCCGCTGTTTATGCTGGGGAAAAACTGGTCATAGGATATAGCATACGTCCGGTAAGCATTATTGAATCCCGGGAATTGATTTCGGTAGTTTGCTGCGAATCTTGGGTCCTCTGTCAGGCCGGCTAATCCCGGATTCAATTGAAGAGGTGAGAGGTAGAATTGTGAAAAAACCGGATCCTGGGCCTTCAATCCCTGGTTCAGCGAAATAACCATGAGCAGGATCACAAGTGAAATGAGGTATACGGCCTTCGATGTTTGTCGTGAAGTATTCAAAGATTCAGGAAAAGAAGCATTTAATGTAATGTACCGTTTGCAATGGAGACATTATATGAATGAGTTGCGTTAACTTAAATTGTATTCAATCCTGAAGATTAAGGTCTAAATTAATGAACAGGTTTCAGCAATAGAACCAATCCTTTAACGTTTGTATAACGAATTTATATTTTCATCAGGTCAGCATTTTGGTATGAGTCGAGTTTCAACCCTTGTTTTTATTCTCTTTTCCATTTGTGTACAAAGTGTTTCTTCGCAAAATGCTATCCAACACTCTTTCACATTAAAATGGAAGGAAGATAATCTGCTCCGATTTGAAGGGGCCGGAGAATCTTTGAGTGATCCAAGATTACCGGTTTACACATATCGGTTTCCTCTGGCCGGCAAAGTTGATCTTTCAACTCAACTTATAGTCAAGTCTTCCCAATCAATTGATCTAAGTTTATTCAAGCCGGAATTTGATTTGCCACGTACATATGTGGTGGGATCCGTTGTAGAACAGGACAGAGGGAAATGGTTTGGAAGAATCTGGTTGATGCCTATCATCAAAGCAGGTTCTGGTGCAGAGAGAATTCTTGATGGCGAAATCGTGATACAATTAAAACCATCATCCACAGTCAGTCAGACACGGTCAGGACCTGAATTCAAACAAAGTTCTGTCCTCGCAAATGGAGTCGTTCATAAAATTTCTGTCAGCCAGGCAGGTATTTATAAACTCGATTATGCATTTATAAAAGACAAAATCAATGTTGATCCTGCGACGATTTCACCTGATCGAATTGCTATCTACGGAAATGGAGGTGGACGTGTACCTCAATGGAATAATGCCACAAGGATTGATGATCTGGAAGAGTCCTTTACACATAGTGTAGGATTGCAGGATGGCAGGATCGATCCCGGAGATTATTTTCTGTGGTATGCAGAAGCTCCGGACAAGTGGACATTTGATAGTGAAGAAAGATTATATCACATGGATAAGAATATCTATGATGAATCCAATCATTACTATGTCATCATCAACGGACCATCCAGAACAGAGATCGGTTCAAGGACGAACTCCAATACAGGCGTGTATGAATCATCATCTTCATTATTTTATCAGCGACTGGAAGACGAAAAAGTAAATCTTCTTGGACGATTCAGAGCTCCCGGTTCAGGGCAGGAATGGTACGGTGATGAATTGGCCGGAGTCAATAAGATCGATTACACCAATCGATTTGACCTTGCTCATATGATTGCAAATGATACGCTCTCTTATAAAGTAAAATTTGCTGCTCGTTCTGCGAATGTTACGCGATTTTATGTTGGATTTAATCAGCATAGACCCAATCGAAGTGTTGGTGGGGTTACGCTGTCTAACTTCGAAGTTGCTTTTGCTAATGATGCAATTATTCAGGGCAGTTATAAGACTATTGATCCCATCAATGAGATCTATGTCGAATATCCTGATGCAAATGGAATCAATACCCGAGCATGGCTCGATTATATCGAAATAAACGGATGGAAAGAGAATCAGTATGATCAGGGCAAACCTCTGTACATAAGGGATCCACGATCCTTTTACCTCGGTTCTCCAACATTTTCAGTTGGTGGTTTCCCGGTCGGAGGAATAATATGGGATATAACAAATCCTCTCAATCCTGTTAAGCAAGAATTTGCTAACGGTTCAAGAACAACTTTTTCGATCACCAATCTCAATCCTGAAAATCCTAATGAGTTTGTTGTCTTCGATCCAACAAAGGATACGCAAGTGCCAGTGTATGTTGGCGTGATCGAGAATCAAAATCTCCACAGCCATCAACGTGCAGATCTGCTGATGATTTATTACGATGAATTTGAACCTGCTGCACTTAAGCTTGCCGATCACAGAAGATCCCATAGCCAGCTTGAAGTGATTGCCATTCCGGTCAGCCAGGTGTTTGAGGAGTTTAGCGGTGGTTCAAAAGACCCTTCAGGTATTCGGGACTTTGCCCGCATGATTTATACCCGTGATCCGGACTTCAAATACCTGATGTTGATGGGTGATGCCACATATGATTACCTGAATCGATTTCCAGAGCTTCCTTATCAGAATTTTATCCCTGCATTTGAAACTGAGCAATCATTACATCCTATCTATTCCTTTCCTTCGGATGATTATTATGCTTTATTAGATACTGATGAAGGTCAGACACTGAAGGGTGCAATAGATGTTGCTGTTGGCAGGATGCCGGTGAGCTCTCCGGAAGAAGCGATGGCGCTGGTAGATAAAATCATTCATTATGATTCAAGCCCTTCCACTTTAAATGATTGGCGCCAGCGTGTGGTAATGGTTGCTGATGATCAGGATGGGAACACACATTTAAATCAGGCAGATGGACTTGCAAATAAGATAGTACAGGAACATCCTGAATTGAATATTAATAAAATTTATCTCGACGCTTATCCTCAGGAATCCACCCCGGGTGGTGACCGGTATCCTGCTGTCAATGCAGATATTGATCTCAATTTGGAGAAAGGAGCTCTGACTATCACTTATATGGGACATGGAGGGCAGAATGGCTGGACACAGGAAAGAGTATTAGGTATCAATCAATCTCAATCTTATGACAACCTCGATAACCTGCCACTGATCATTGCGGCGACATGTTCATTTGCTGGTTATGATGAGCCTAGCTTCACATCCGCTGGCGAGCATTTATTGACCAATCCGACCGGAGGTGCTATCGCATTGATGACCACTGTTCGCGCAGTTTATTCTTCATCTAATGAACGCCTGACCCGCAATGTTCTGGACATCGTATATGAACCTGATCAGCCAGGGGAATATCCCGGCATAGCTGAAATATTGAGAAGATCCAAAAATGAGGGGGTAGATTCAATTGATGTCAATGCACGCAAATTTACATTGCTTGGCGATCCATCGATGAAGCTTGCTCATCCGCGCTATGATGTGACAGTGACGCATATCAATGGTAATACAATTGGTGGTGGCGAGTTGGATACGTTGAGTGCTTTGGAAAAATCTTCACTTTCAGGTTTGATCGTTGATGATAATGGACAGGTATTGTCTGATTTCAACGGTAAAATTTTTCTCACTGTTTTCGATAAAGTGCAATCCCGAAAAACACTAGCCAATGATGAAGACAGTTCTGAGCGATTATTTAATGTGCAAAACAAGCAACTGTTTAAAGGCGCTGCGACTGTTGAAGCCGGCAGATGGTTTATAGAATTTGTGCTGCCAAAGGATATTGATTTCAGTTATGGTTCTGGAAAATTGAGCTTCTATGCACAAAATGGAGTGACGGATGCAGCAGGCTATTTTACATCCTTTATTATCGGAGGTGTTTCGGATAGTGGATTAGCTGATGATGAACCTCCGGTGATCATGTTGTTCATGAATGACGACAATTTTGTTTCCGGTGGTATTACAGATCAGGATCCGGATATCTATATCGTGTTGGAAGATGATTTTGGAATCAATGTATCCGGTACAGGGGTGGGCCATGATCTTGAAGCTGTTTTGGATGGTGATGAAAAAAACAGCCTTATCCTCAATGATTTTTATCAAGCCGCATTAGATGATTATACCCGTGGAGAGGTTAGGTATCCATTAAATAATATTGCAGCAGGAAAACATACATTAAAAGTCACCGCATGGGATCTCGCGAATAATCCGGGAGAAGCATATATTGAATTTCTTGTTTTGGACCAGGAAGGAGGCGTGCTGGAACATGTATTGAATTATCCCAATCCGTTTACGAATTCCACGAATTTTCAGTTTGAACACAACAGGCCCGGAGTCGAAATGGATCTCCAGGTGTTGATCTATACGATCAATGGGCGATTGGTCAAGACGATTGAGCGAGAAGGATATAGTTCGGATGGATACAGGATTGATGACCTCCCCTGGGATGGACTAGATGACAATGGAGGTCAACTTGCGAAGGGAGTTTACGTTTATAAAATTAAAGTAGCATATCACCTCAATGGTGGGAAGGATATTGTAGAAAGTAAGGCCGAAAAGTTGGTCATATTGCGATGATGCCTTTTCATCTATCTTTGCATCGTTTTTTCAAAATAAAACTCATGTTCATGAAGTTCTCTTCACTCTTAATTTCCCTGGTATTTCTGTCACAAGTGGCTTATAGTCAATGCCAATTTGAGAAATCTTTGGACTGTCCAAATACCATTATCAGCGCAGTTCCTTTTCTGCGGATTGTCCCGGATGCCAGGTCGGCTTCGATGGGCGATGCAGGAATTGCGTCCTCTCCGGATGCCAATAGTATGCATCATAATGCCTCTAAACTTGCATTCATTGATTCTGACCTGGGACTGGCTGCCAGTTATTCCCCATGGTTAAGATCTTTAGGCTTGCAGGATGTGTATCTCGCATATCTCGCAGGATACAAAAGACTGGATGAATTCCAGACACTAGGGGCTTCCCTTCGCTATTTCGCTCTCGGAGATCTGCAATTCACAGATGCCAGCGGTGAAGAGATTGGAGTCGGCAGGCCAAATGAATTTGAAGTTGCAATAGCCTACGCAAGAAAACTTTCTGAGAATTTCAGTGCCGGACTTACAGGTAAATTTATTTATTCAAACCTGGCAGGTGGACAGCAAATTGATAACGTAGACATTGTTGCTGCTACAGCAGGAGCAGTTGATATCTCATTCACCTACCAGAAACCGTTGAATAATGGCAATCTTCGAATAGGTGCTGCATTTACAAACCTCGGTTCCAAGGTTTCGTATACAAAATCAGAATTTAAAGATTTTATCCCGGGTAATTTTGGACTTGGTGCTGCCTGGGAAATGAATTTTGATGATTACAATCAACTGACCTTCTTGCTTGATATCAATAAGCTACTTGTGCCAACCCCCATTCCGGATTCCTTGCCAGAGTATGATGCCAACAATAATGGTTTTCCTGATTACCGTGAGAAACCTTTATTTGAAGGGGTATTCGGTTCATTCGGAGATGCACCTAACGGCTTCAAAGAAGAACTCCGTGAATTGATGTATTCGATCGGATTTGAATATTGGTACAATAAGCAATTCGCTTTCCGCGGTGGATATTATTATGAGCACCCGACAAAAGGTAACAGGCAATTTTTAACTGCAGGCCTTGGACTGAAATATAATGTCTTTGGTCTCAATGTTTCTTACCTCATTCCAACATCCAATCAACGTAGTCCTCTTGACAACACTTTGCGTTTTACACTTGTGTTCCATCTGGATGATAAACCTGGTGAAGAAGTTCCGGATTCAAACTAAGAAGTTCTGGATTTAAAATATTACAAGCCGGTAAAGTATGTCTTTACCGGCTTTTTTATTTCCCAAACCTGAATGGAAACTTAATTTTCTGTTCGTTTTATGAATGGTTGTGCTTAAGTTTGAGCTGTGCGCAATACAAAACTCCTTTATTGGTCGATCGTAGTTGCGATGGCCGGATTTCTTTTCGGATTTGATACAGCGGTTATATCCGGTGCAGATCAGCCAATTCAAAAATTATGGGGGCTGAGTGATTTTAGTCACGGGTTTTTCATTATGTCCATTGCTCTCTGGGGAACCGTGCTCGGTGCGTTATTCGGCGGAATACCCTGCGAAAGGCTGGGCAGAAAAAATACACTCATCATCATTGGACTATTATATATCATTTCTGCATTGGGATCAGCATTGGCATGGGATCCAATCTCATTCTCCCTTTTCCGTTTTCTCGGAGGGGTAGGGGTAGGTGCATCATCAGTTGCAGCTCCCATGTATATATCTGAGATCGCACCACCGCAAAGAAGAGGAAGGCTTGTCATCCTTTATCAATTCAATATTGTTCTTGGCATTTTGATTGCCTATCTGTCCAATTTCCTGCTGGATGGCATTGGGGAGGAGGCATGGAGGTGGATGCTGGGTGTAGTTACTATTCCCTCGCTTATTTACACAATGATGGTGATGGGTGTTCCGGAGAGTCCACGGTGGCTGATCCTGAAAAAGAAAGATGAATTGACAGCTCAAAAAATCATGGCTCAGATTAATCCGGGGTCGGATGTACAAAGTGAGATCGATGCAATACGTCAGTCGCGACCTGCGACCAAGGCCCGTTTGTTTTCGGGGAAATATTCAAAACCCATTTTACTGGCTTTTTTACTCGCTTCATTCAACCAACTCTCGGGCATCAATTTTGTCATTTATTATGCACCCAGGATTTTTGAAGCTGCGGGTATAGGTGCGGATACCGCACTTTTATCATCGGTTGGAATTGGGTTTGTCAATCTGATATTTACACTTGTAGGAATGTACTTCATAGATCGGGCGGGAAGAAAAAAATTAATGCTGATAGGTTCTATCGGATACATTATATCATTGTCAATGGTATCCATCATATTTTTTCGCGAGGACTTTTCAGGTATAGACGTGCCTGTTTACCTGTTCCTTTTTATTGCTTCACATGCCATCGGTCAGGGAGCGGTTATCTGGGTGTATATCTCTGAGATTTTTCCTAACCAGGTCAGATCAGCTGGCCAGTCATTGGGAACATCAACCCACTGGATATTTGCAGCATTGATCACTTTGATGATGCCCTATATTTTAAACAAGGTTAGTGGCGGACCCATCTTCGCTTTTTTTGGAGTAATGATGGTCCTGCAATTATTGTTCGTCATATGGATGATGCCTGAGACAAAAGGCATTTCATTAGAAGACCTCCAAAAGAAACTGGTCAAAGAATAAGTAAAAAAGGTAAGGAAAAGAAAAATGCATCTGTGGCGTGTAAGCCGGATTCTGTATTCCCTATTCAGGAACATCTACCATTTATCTGGACCATGCATTACTGCATAGGTTCTATCTGCCTACCCCCTTCAACTACTTTCATACGCCCGCGAGCAGCGGGATACCAGCCATGATTAAACAGCCGGAATTGAAGTGTACATGACATTTCAGCCCGTAAGGTTTATCCCATGTCCAGGTTACCCTGATCATGCGTGCGCTTTTACCACACGTTTTCACCCTTATCACGCCGTTGGCGTGACGGTTATTTTCTGTGACACTTTCTGTTCCCGCTCAACGCGGGACCCATCAGTTAGATGGTACGGTACTCTACGCTGTCCGGACTTTCCTCCCTCATCTTCATGAGAGCGATAGATCCTCCACAGATGCAGGTGGTTAACGATGTACCGTTCTGAATAGTTGCTTCAAGCCAAATCGACTTCAGGTCGGTATATAATCCTGTGATAGATAATAAATTACTCATTAGATATTATCTTTATGTGAATTTATGTGGATCAAGGACAAGGTTCACAGGTACCTGGCGATCACAGGTCTCTGTATTTTGATGCTGACAGCACTCGTCGGCTTTGACCATATTTCGAATGATAAAGCTCATTTTGCTCAGCTTATCGAGCAAAATATTCATGATCTTGAGTCCCAGGCTGCCAAATTAATCAGAGAAGGCGATTGGATCGGACAGGTCAGATCGGTCAAGAATTCGGGCCGGATCCTATCAAATGATCTTGTCTATCAGATCGAAGAATTAAGCAAACAACCCTTCTCGATCTATCTCTATCATGCGGATAGCTTAATATTCTGGTCCAAGCCCGGCCTGATCATAGACCCGTCCAATCCTGAGTTTGCAAATATTCCATGTGTAAAGAGCGATCACCGCCAGGATTATTATGTCAAGCAAACCGAAATCGCAGACAAACAGGATCTGATCAAAGTCTATTTTAAGATCCCAATCATTCCGGAACAAGAGAAAGCTTACAGCATTCGGGTGACGCCTTATAAGTTTGGTCATCCTTCCCCTGATAATGCAACGCTCATACGAAGTAAGGAAGGTGCGCCGATCGCACATGTAGAATTACTCCGGAAAGAGTTTTCTTTTTTCCTCCAATGTGTCCTTTTTATTTTTTGCCTGGCAGCATTTTGGGCCACAGCTATGGCGTGGATATCGTGGATTCAAAACAGGCCTGAACCCAAAGTCTCACATATCAATAAAGTTTTGCTACAGATGTCCGGCGTTTTGGGCCTTCGAATGGGCACTTTGTTTTTGCCTTATCATGATTTTTTCGATCAACTCTCTCTTTTAAGCCCAATCATCCAGGCCATTTCATTTCCTTATTCAATCATTGATCTGCTATTGGATAGTGCCATTTTTCTTTGGTTGTGCACCCTGGCCAGTAAAATCTATAGCCGGGACATTGAGATAGGAACGGCTGTGTCCACAAGCGGATCCATTAAAAATTCATGGGCTGACCGACTGATGACAACAAGTCATTACCTGGTAGTCATCATGATGTGTGGTCTGACTGCATGGATCCTCAGACAGGTTGTCGGTCAAAGTAATTTCCGACTTGACCTGGGAGAGATTTCATTGTTTGACATTCATCACTTTCTTTCCATCATGGCATGTGGCCTGATCGTGATGGGCGTATTCACATTCTCATTTCAAATTGTCACTAGAGCTATTTTTTATACGCGAAATTTTTATGAGCGAATGATCGCGCTCTTGTTTGCAGGGGCGATCAGTATTCCGTTACTCCATTTAATTGAAATAGACCTTCCATATGTAGGATTTTATCTGGGCGTATTCATCTTGATGACTTTACTCGATCTGTATATCGAACAGGGCAACCGTTCTGTGATATGGGTATTGAGTTGGCTCATCACAATTTCATCCATGACAGCACTTGTCTT
>JANMVA010000092.1:0-4026 GCA_031392195.1 Saprospiraceae bacterium
AGTGCTGTCCGTTCCCCCTGACCGGCCAAATTCGATGTTCAGATTATTTAAAGGAAAAGGCAAATAAAAATCATTATGAAAAGAAATAGCACTTCGGACACCCTGAAGTACAGGTAATTCATGCGTTCCTTCTTCAGACAAATCCGAAAACCATGTAACGGATTCGAAATCATCATTTGGAACCATCAGGATAAATAAACCGGTATCATTGTGCATGATCCTGGTGAGATCGCTATCCAGGAAAATAAAGGGCACCGTAGCCTCATCTTCAATTTGCTTTACCTCTGAAACCGAATAATTGGTAAGGTTCATTTTTAATAAGGAGGTTCCATTCGATGCATCATGACCTGTAAATATTAATTCATCATTCCAGCTGGAAAGATTGGATGGAATAAAATAATAGTTTGTGCTCCGATTGTACACAGTATCGGAACCGGCTGTAGTTCCATCGGACTTCACGATAAATTGTTTGCGTGCCCTGAAAAAAGAGAAGTACAATAAACCATTAGCCTCGATCGCATCTCCATAGTCAAATGTGTTGCCCGATGAGTTATATTCAAATACCGGAACTGTATTATTGATCGTTCCATCTGTCTTATATATATGATTCCGGGTGACGAAATACAATTCATTGTGGTAATTTATAAACTGGGATAACTCTATCGTCCCGGAATTACCGACACCGTTACCATCGATACCTCCAAGGAGTAAATAGGTCCCAGTCGACGTGCCATCACTTCTCCATACTTCTACATCACTGCTGCTTGTTTGCCTGAAACTGAAGACAAACGTGTTTCCTGCCTTACCTTGGATGGCTTTACTTAATGCGGGAATGTCCTTCTTGACAAGTTTGGTTCCTGAGGATGTGCCATCACTTTTCCACACTTCCATAAATCCATTTCTATAAATGGTAAAATAGATTTGATCGCCAACAAGAGTTAGTGTGTTGACATTGAAATCAAGCCTGATAGATACTCTTTCAGTACCCTCTGTTGTTCCATCTGTTTTCCACAATTCACCGGCAGAGAGGTTATCATTGGCAATAAAATAAAGTTCATTATTCAACTCAACTGATGAAGACCCGAAAGGAAATCCTTGAATGCCATTCTCTCTACCAGGAAAAATATCTTTCAGCAATGTTGCGGCATTTGAATCACCTGATGAGACCCACAATTCATAGCCATAGCTACGGTTTTGAGCGGGGAAGATCAATTTATCATCAAAGATTCTAAACCCTGACGGATAGGAACCCAGATCTGTTCCAATTCGGTCAAAAGAAGTAACCTGAACTTGTGCCCGGATAGCGATCATGAATGCCAGAGAAAAAATGGTCAGGAATAGTGTTCTCATTATATCCAATTAGAGTCATTTTGGTCGAAATAAATGTACATCATTTAATACGACAAAACAGTCGCAACCACGACATTGAGTAATTGCCATTGGCTATTAAAACCGGATAACTAAAAAAACGGGTGCGATACTCAACTTAAAGAATAACTGATCAATGCATGCTCATCCCCCATTGACGATGACGTCATGATCAGCCCGACCCCTTTGGCATAATAATACTTTGTGAAGAAATTGGTGCTGATCAGATTGCCATTCATGTTGATCTTGCTTTCAGATTCAAGCATGATGACATCATGATACGTCTTTCCACCAACATCTTTTGTCAAACCGGTTTCCTTAACTGTAAATGCCATGATGCTGTTGAGACCATTAGCAGAAAATGTAGCGTCCCAGCATTCACCCTTTTTCAGGTCATCCTTTAACCATAGCTGAAAATTGTCAGCTCCCATGAGTTCATTGTACATGATCCCATTTTCCACTTTGACTCTTGATGGATCGGGAACTGTGCTGTTTTTCATCACGACAATATTGCCATCAACACTGACGACTGAATTGGTATAGACACTTCCATCTTTTAGCTTGTATTCCCATTTGTTGCCGGGAGCAAGAGGATAATATTGCATCATTGGTTATACATTTTATATGAACGTGAATTCATTTTCCATAAAGCTACTGACTCATTTGAAAATGATTCATTTTCTCCATTCAACGGCGATCCTCAATGAGCTTTCGGTCAATTGCCCCGGCCATTAAGTCAAGGGTAACCTTGGAAATAAACTAACAACTCTCCCCCGGCCTCAAGGCGGTCAATTAATCTTGCCTTATCTTACTTAGGAAATGAAACAAACATTCCTGTCAATCCTTTTCTGTCTCTTCTGTTGTTTAAGCTTTAGCCAGGTGTTTCCCCAGGGTAATGCGGAATGGATCACGATGTACCAGGTTCATCCTTGCATGACCTCGATTGGTTATCACATTTGGAAAGAAAAGCTGGAAGGCGATACCGTGATTGGCAATTATACTTATCAGATTTTGACGTTTCAGCCTTTATGTATTATTCATTTTCAAAGCAAAACATGCCCGGCTTACGAAAGTCATTCCCAACTATTACCTAAAGCGATTGGTGGTATTCGCCAGGAAGGGGAAAAAGTATTTTTCTACAAATTCAGTGTATCAGACGGCCTGTTCACTAATTATGAAACGATCATGTCAAGATTGGACGATAACAGGGAAATATTGCTTTACGATTTCTCGTGGTCCATCGGAGATACGGTTCGGGTTTATACCGGGCAGATAGTTCACCTGACCTACCGGGTTACAAATGTTGAATTCGTAGATGGAAAGAACAATATTACGCTTCAAAAAATACTTCCATCAGGAGCAACCATAAAAGTCATTGAAGGCATTGGTGAAACACGCGGAATATTTGGCATGTTTTATTATTTCAATTTCAATCACGATAACTTATACGAATCCTGCTTTTTCCAGGACGGTGAACCCTTAGAATATCATTCTCATTGCGCTTTGTGTGGGCCTGTCAGTGTTCACGAGCCAGTGGTCCAACAAACGTTGGACTTATTTCCTAACCCTACTTCCGATGAAATTTATATAGACACGAAGGATGCCGGAAAACCTTTGGTTCTACGTGTTTATAATTCGACTGGCCAACTGTTATTTATGGATGATAAATTCCAGGATACTTCTCCTGTCTCTTTTCGAAAACTTGAATTGAAGGGATGGTTGTTTATAACCTTAACGACTGATAACGGTTTGATTCAAACCGGTAAGGTTTTAGTTCATTGAGATTTTGAAGTTGATCTGGGTAAAGTCTTTATTTATAATTTTCTTAAATTCCTTATTAACCAGCTGGCATGAGCAGAATATGACTCGATAAAGGTTAACATATGCAAAGCGTCACCACTTACTAAATCAATATTGCGGTTATTGTTTGAGTTATTAACCTGATAAAATTGAAAAGGAGAATCAATAATAGTTTGAAATGTAAAATATGGAAACTCATTCTTCGAATTCTTCAAAGCCAGAATATAGTTTTTATAATCTTCATAGAATCTATCCAGCCTTTCTGTGAACATTATACCAATAGTTTGTTCATCCAAATCTAATTTCAGTGATTTTATATACCTGTGTATATTAGTAATAATAAGATTGATTTCATTCAGGGTAAATTTAACTTTTTCCATCTCAGCCAAACACTTTATACTCAGTACAGTTGTCAATAAATAAATTTCAACCTTGTTTGGGGATTCTAATGTGATACCAATTTCCTTGTAGTGATTAATACTTTCCTCGGATAAATCATTGATAGTATCGATTATACTTTTAGGTTTTAAAAAACTGAAAAATCCCATGATCTTTGATTACTTTACGTAAATTATTTAAAATATTCATACCGCTATAACTTATTTACGCATCTTTTTCTCGAAGCTTTCTTTATACACTCTCCCGATCGGGATCTCTACACCTCCTATCTCCACATCATGAGCCGTATAGGCACTGATCTTTCCTTTAGCTACAATAAAAGATTTATGCACCTGAAGAAAATCGCCGGCAGGAAGTTCCTTTAAAAAATGACCAATACCTACTTTGGTGATCAGCCTTTGGTCTTTCGTCACAATTCGAACATAATCTTTCACACCTTCGATGTAAAGTATGTCGTCC
>JANMVA010000157.1:0-10203 GCA_031392195.1 Saprospiraceae bacterium
GCGGGGGCAAGCCCCGCTTCTACACAGATTTACTTTTTATTTTCCCTATGCGCTATGCTCTGCCGCAACATTGCAAAAGCAATGGCGGGATCTTCGCTGCGCTTCGACATGCTGCCATTTCATACCTTTGCCCCCCATCCAACCAATCTTCTATGGGCTCCTCAAAGCCAATCCAGTCTGCACTCATCTCCGTTTTTCATAAAGAAGGCCTCGAAAATATCATCCGCCTCCTCGGGCAATATAATATCACGATCTACAGCACCGGCGGAAGCCTCGATTACATCCAGTCACTCGACGTCAAAGCAATCGCCGTCGAGGATCTCACCGGCTACCCTTCGATCTTAGATGGCCGCGTCAAGACTTTACATCCGAAAATCTTCGGCGGCATTCTGGCACGCAGGGAAGAAAACCACCTGGCCCAACTGGAGCAATATGAAATCCCTCCGATCGACCTGGTCATTGTAGATCTGTATCCTTTTGAAAAAACAGTCAAGAGCACAACGGACGAAGCTACCATCATCGAAAAAATCGATATCGGCGGCATTTCATTGATCCGCGCCGCAGCTAAAAACTTCGGCGATGTCATTATTGTCCCTTCACAGGATGATTATGCTGCTCTGGAAAAACTATTGAATGAAAAAGGTGCAAACAGCGAATTAGCCGATCGAAAGTATTTTGCCACGAGAGCTTTCCGGGTTTCTTCACACTACGACAAACAGATCTATGATTATTTCAATCAGGATGCATCGGATGTCAGCTTAAAAATTTCTGTTCACCATGGCTCTGCGTTGCGTTATGGAGAAAATCCACATCAGCAGGCAAGCTATTATGCCGAGGACGAAGCAAGTTTTGAAAAGCTAAGTGGAAAAGAACTTTCTTTTAATAATCTCGTCGATGTCGATGCCGCAATCCAACTGATGTTTGAATTCAGGAACGAGGATGCCACATTTGCAATTCTCAAACATACCAATGCATGCGGTGTGGCAACACGAGGATCCATTCACGAAGCATGGAGTGCTGCATTGGCAGGTGATCCTGTTTCCGCTTTCGGTGGTGTATTGATCAGCAATCGCGAAATTGATGAGGCGTCTGCTAAGAATATCGATCAGATCTTTTATGAGGTATTGATTGCTCCCGGATTTTCAGAAGAGGCAAAAAAAATTCTCACAGCAAAAAAGAACAGGATCCTTCTACAGTTGTTCAGGTATCCAAAAGTGAGGCAACAGGTGAAAACCTTGCTGGATGGATACATCGTACAGGATGCCGATAAGATCACAGAAGATAAATCCCATTTAATCCAGGCTAGCAAAAGAGCTGCTACAGAAAAAGAAATAACAGATTTAATCTTTGCCAATAAAGTGGTCAAGCACCTGAAATCAAATGGCATCGCAATCGTGAAAAATAATCAATTGATCGGCATGGGCTGCGGACAAACATCCAGAGTTGATGCATTGAAACAGGCGATTCAGAAAGCACATTCATTCGGTTTCGATACGACTGGAGCTGTGATGTCATCAGAAGCTTTCTTTCCATTCCCGGATTGTGTACAGATCGCATACGAAGCTGGCATCACTGCAGTCATTCACCCTGGTGGTTCAGTGAAAGATCAGGAGAGTATTGATTATTGCAATGCAGTCGGGATGGCGATGGTGATAACGGGCTTTAGACATTTTAAACACTAGGCAAAGGGCATAGAGCATAGCGCATAGGGAAAATAAAAAGTAAATCTGTGTAGAAGCGGGGCTTGCCCCCGCTGAATGTAATAACTAGGGCAATTCGAATTTCATTCAAAAACCAACGAACATAAATCACCAATCCAAATTCCAAAATCCAAAATCCAAAATCCACATTCCAAGGCTTCGACATGCAACCCTCATCCACGTGCTACAGCTCAGCAACCATCTAAAATCTAAAATCCAATATGTTTCTCTGCATCGACCGTGGCAATTCAAGAACTAAAACTGGTGTCTTCGATCAGAAAGGCATTCTCATCGATACATCAGTTTTATCAAACGATGCTGTCAATGACCTACGTGACCTCGTCGTGAAGTTTGATGTTGAGCATATAATCATTTCCACAACAGGTAAAATTGATTGGGATGTCAATGAGCTGCGTTTGAAGGGAAAGGTGATTGAATTGAGTCATGAAACATCATTACCTATTGAGATTATTTATTCGACTCCGACGACACTTGGAAGAGATCGGATTGCTGCTGCCTGTGGTGCTCATGCACTTTACCCAAATCAAAATTGCCTGATCGTGGATGCCGGGACTTGCATCACACTAGACCTTCTTTTGAAAAAAGGCGTCTATCTCGGCGGGAATATCTCTCCCGGAATCCATATGCGCCTGATTGCCATGCATGATCAAACAGAACGTCTTCCTTTGGTAGAACCTGGTTTCCCCGAATTATCTTTTGGGGACAGCACTTTGCATGCCTTGCAGAATGGGGCCTGCCTCGGAGCCATCATGGAAATCGAGGGAACATTAAAACGGGCCAAAGAAGCATATGGTGAAGTTTCGGTCGTTATTACCGGTGGAGATTCAGCCCTCTTGGCTAAGGAATTAGAAACTCCGATATTTGTCGAACCCGAACTGGTCATACACGGCCTTTTCCAAATCTTATCTCTGAATGTACATATTTCCTCTTAAACCGCTGTTGATCAGCCTTTTCGCTATTATTTCAACCACTTTTATTGCGGCCCAACCCAAGGATAATTCCCCCTTTTCCCAGTTTGGATTGGGCGATTTTTTCGAGACGGACATGCCCAGTAGCCACGGAATGGGCGGGATGTCAGCCGTCTACCACGATTTTTTTGAGGCAAATCTTGAAAATCCGGCCTCCCTTGGGTTTCTTCAATATACCGCTCTCCAGCTTGGGATGTTCGCAAAAAGGTCGACCTATACCAGGATCAATGACAAACAAAATGTCTGGAGCGGTAACCTTGATCATATCAGCCTGAACTTCCCTTTTATCAATCCTCTGAATGAGGCATTGGAGCGGAGGGAAACTGAGTTTGCCTGGGGCACAAGTATTTCTTTACGTCCTTATAGCCAGGTAGGTTACTTCGTCCGGATCAGCGATGCGATCGATTCGATTGGAGATGTAGAAAGAACATTTACAGGGTCAGGTGGCCTTTACCAGATCACCTGGGGCAATGGCATCAAGTACAAGAATTTTTCTGCCGGATTGAATCTGACTTATATCTATGGCAAACAAAATTTCAATGAAGACATTTTATTCCTCGATCTCCAAAATGCATATCGGGATATTTTCGAATCGACGATCAGTTATAAAGGATTCAATTATCGCATAGGTGCTATCTACGAACAACCACTCGATCTGAAAGCAGCAAGAGAAAAAGATGACAAGCCTTCAAAACTTTTATCCATCGGTGCATTTGTCAGTGGTAAATCAACCCTGGAATCACGGAAAGATGAAATTAAGACTGCTTTCAATAATATTATTAGTGATTTGGATACAGCATTTATCGCGCTTGATCAGGAAGGTGAAGCAATCGTGCCCGGTACATATGGTATCGGTTTAATGTATCGTCAGACAGCTGACTTCAGGGTGGGGATCGATTATCAGGCTACAAAGTGGAGTGGTTATCGTAATTCTGCACGTCCTTCTGTATTCGCAGATTCATATCGATTAGGAATTGGTGCCGCATGGATTCCTGATGCAAGTACCATCACATCTTATTTTAAACGCGTAGAATATCGTGCGGGCTTTTATACCTTAACTGATCCCCGCATGATCGAAGGTGAACAGGTAAAAGCACGTGCGATTACCCTTGGTGCAGGCTTTCCCTTGATCCTTCAGCGCAACATCGCATGGTTTCAGGTAGGCCTGGATGTTGGAAAACGTACAGGTGGTGATCGCCTGAGTGAAAATTTCGTCCGTGGAAAAATCGGGTTTATTTTCAATGACAATAGTTGGTTTATAAAAGGAAAATACGACTAACCATTTACGAGGTACGAATGACAAATGACGAATGACGAATGCTCACTAAACGTAGTTAAACAAATTAGTCAATCATAATTCGCCAATCGTCATTAAAAACGGCTTAGTATTTTCGAAGTCCGGATGACAAATGGCGAATGCTAACTAGTCATGTCTGATTAAAAATGAATAAAAAATTCGTCACCCGTAAATCGTAATTCGTCAATAGAAAGATATTAGTATGAAAGTAGAAGGTGTTGCTCGCAAGGGTGGCACCTTTTTTTATCGTTGAGCGTAGGTTGACTTACGTTCTGGTGTCAGCAAATCTTTGATTTGCATGGCAGGGACTAAAATGTATGAAAATCCTAATGCATTCTGAGCCACTGCAAGATCTCATCACTCACCTCCCGTGCATACACTCCATTCCTGCCATTAAATGCATCATCCATCGAAGGATGTACAGTCAGATTATGACTCATGCGTGGAATAACTAATAATGTTCCCTTTCCCGGATGATTCCTGTTGACTGCATCGACCATCATCTCGTGATCTACACGACTCATGATCCAGTCATACTCTCCATAGATGACCAATGACGGACATTCAATTTTATCCCAGGCCGCTGCGACATTTTGTTGCTGCACTTGTTGGTAATAAACGGCAGGCCTACCATACTGATGCGCATCACCTTCATACCATATTCCATCCA
Source organism: Saprospiraceae bacterium (assembly GCA_031392195.1). Taxonomy (GTDB): domain Bacteria; phylum Bacteroidota; class Bacteroidia; order Chitinophagales; family Saprospiraceae; genus Opimibacter. The sequence continues at coordinate 4,657 of JANMVA010000157.1, forward strand.
GATAAGGTTTACGTTTAATTACTTCCTCCGGCGTCATTTGATAATGTAAATAATCATTGTAAAAATCTATGTACTTACGGATTGATTCCGTTATCTCCCCCGTAGTACTTCCCGTTAGTTCGAGACGCTGACGTTCGATCTCCAGCATATGTTCATACCAGGTCTTATAAAATCCACCCGTCACGATCAATCCTTTTATGTTCTCATCCTGGAAAACCAAAGGAGCCGAAGCACTACCAATACTGATGCCCAACACATAGATTGATGTCGTATCGATGAAGTCCATTTTCTTCACTGCTTTGTATGCAGCCCGATATGTAGACAATTCGGATGCATAATCTGCTTCCGAACAATCAGGACCGTCACTATCACCCAATCCCGGCTTCTCAACACGCATCATCGCATATCCGGATTTATTGATCAGATGATAAAACAACGAATCAGTTCCACTCATGCGTGTGCGATTCAGAATTTCAACCTGCGAGCATGACAACCATTGCGTCACGAAGATCAATGGTACCTTCCCCTTTACACCAACGGGTTTAGTCAGTATAGTTCTGACATGATGGCCCTTATCTGTTATCACCGAACCATATATCACCTCGATGCCCGGATATTGTTCAAGCGGTCTTGGATTAGAAGTCATATTAACATCCATGAGCATGTCATTCCTCAGGACTTGCATCGTGACTCTATCTCCTGATCGAAAAGCACGAAAAGTTTTACCGAAAACATATGGATCAGCAAGCAGGATTCCATTGGCTTTCAGAATGAGATCGCCATCCTTTAGTCCTGAAAGTTGAGCAGGCCCACCGTTTTCGATTCGTCGTACGGTGACTCCCACTTTATCATCGTTAGGTACAAATGAAGCTCCCCAGAAAGCTTGTCGCCGAAGTTCTGATTGAGAGAAAGACAAAAGTGAGGTGAATAGTAATATGATTATAAGGGTCTCCTTTTTCATAGTATATGATTTGTATTACCGGTTGTTGAGTGTTAGTCGAAACGACCCATGGTCACATCGACTCACGCTCAGTGACCTGCAGATTCTTTATTGGAAACCATTTCCAGGGTTTCAGAAAATAAATTCAAACCTCCAGGTAAAAACTGTCGGTCGTTGAGCACGGTTGCTGAGCCTGAACATGGATGCGTATTGCAGTCGAAGCAGTCGAAACGATCCATGGTCACTTCGACTCACGCTCAGTGACCTGCAGATTCTTAATTGGAAACTATTTCCAGGGTTCCAGAAAATAAATTCAAACCTCCAGGTAAAAACTGTCGGTCGTTGAGCGTTAGTCGAAACGACCTCACGAAGATATTCCCGCAGGTATCAGGTCCTCTCAGGATTGCGGACCATGTCCTCCTGATTCAGCGAATCAGGAAAAGGTTGTTGCCTGTAACGGGCAGGAGTGATATTGTATACTTTTCTGAAGGCATTGTAAAAAGCTGAAAGGGATTTAAATCCACAATCCTTTGCAATTCCTTCTACACTCAGAAGTTCATAGTCACTCGAAGTGAGACGGGCTGCTGCTTCTTTGACTCTGAATGTATTTAAAAATTCATTGAAGGCCATACCTGACTCTTCATTGATGGCAGCAGAAAGGATATGAACCGGAATCTTTAAAGCCAGGGCAAGTTTTGAGACAGTCATCTTGGGGTCGAGGAATAATTGATCCTCTCTGACCCTTTCTTCAATGACGGGAAGTAATTTCAGCTGATTACCGTTTGTTTTTCTTTTAACGGTGGTTTTGGCATTGTTTCCAAATGTAGCCCTTAGACTGATAATATAAAACAGGATGGCTGCGAATATGGAGACAATTACATAAATGCTTCTACTATTGGTATAAAGCTGAATCAGGAAAACGATAGAAAGAAGACCGGCAGTTATCAACAATTCTGAAATCCATTTGTGACTACTATTCTGAGAATTTTCTTTCAACCACTCCTGATAAAAAGCAACCGAAACGATCAGGTACGCTATGATCAGGTAAACAGATACTTGATAAACATGAAACATAGCATTGTCACCAAGGAAAAAAGCAGTGGGCATTAAAATGACTGAAGGAATAAAATGCAAAAGAGATCCGGAGCGGATGGTGAAATTCTCTTTTAGCCTGGATTGAACGAAAAACCACAACAATGGCCCGATCGCAGACATACCGATCACACCAAGTGCAATTAATGCATCCGCAAATGGAATTGCTGGAAAGACAAGAAGTAAAACAGATTTAATAATGCGAAGGGAGTAGCAAAATAAGAGCAGACTGAGTAATCGATTTTGCAGATTCTTTCCAGTCTTAATCCATAAATGCAATACTAAAAACAGGATGTGACCTATGGTGAGGCTTGTGATGAGAGCTAGTATGATGGTTTCTGCTGACATTTAAATATTGATGACCATGATATTGTGTTAGCCAAATATGCTTTGTTTAGGTAAAGCGTCCGGCATCCGGCATCCAAAAATCCCGAATCCCATCTTGCAATTCATCAATCGCCGAAATCCTGCCATGAAGCAATCGTAAATCGTCATTCGTCATTCGTCATTCTTCAATCGTCAATTCCCTTCCAGCACCTCAAACCTCGTCTCCACCACACTCCCCCATTCATCCTGCAAAACCAAATGATGCACTCCCGGCTTTGGATCAATCTCAATGGTGTGAAATTCCTTCGTCTTTCCCAAATATTCCTTATCCAAATGCCAATACACATTAGCTGTATCCGACCTGTGGACAGCAGAAAATACAGCTTTTGATTTCTTATGATCCCATTCATAAGGTACATAGATCTTCGACCCACTCCGCGGATAGATAATCGCAATGTCATTACGCGATGAATGATCCGTAACACATGAAGGATGCAACGGCGGCATCGTCTGATAGGAAGGATTATATCGCTTGTAATATGTTTCAGCTTCTGTCGGTACTACAAAATAATTGGTCAGCATTGTTTCTGATGAACTACAACCAGGATTATAACGATACCTAGTATTGGCATCTGTAAAACATGTTGTGTGATATGAACAAACCTGCGGCACATGATCACCTTTAATGATCAGAGCAGTATCGATCTGCGTGCACAATGAGCCTGCAAGCCAGCCGCTCTCACGGCAAACAAGCTTCTGTGTCAGTTCCCGAAAAGGCACCTCCCACCACGAACCATCATCATCCAGCATGCGCAACACATCAAATAAAATTGGGGCCGCTGCATGCAATCCTATCACACCCGGCCGTCCTTCACCATCTGCATTCCCAACCCACACACCAATCGTATATGAAGGCGTAAGCCCTACAGCCCACGCATCACGGTAACCAAAACTTGTCCCGGTCTTCCACGCGATCCTTCTGCTGCTATGAAACGTCTCCCACTGCCCTTCCTGATCAGGCCTCCTCAACGTGCTCATTGCTTCAAATGTCTGCCAAATACCCGCTGCTGTCCATACAGGCGCCTGATCTGAATAGTTTCGGTCACTGTACCTGGAGGATTGATATGTGTCATGTTGGTCGCTGAGCGTAAGTCGAAGCGATCGCCGGTCACTGTGCGTAAGCCGAAGCGACTTATCACCATTCCGCCGTTCTGCTATTCCGCCCAGATCTCGCAGGATCACCGGAGAATGAATATCCTGTCTGTCATACTTATAATCATATGGAATCGCATGATCCAAAACCCTCCCCATACTCGCATACGCCCCACACACATCCCACAAAGTCACCTCTGCCCCACCCAGCACCAATGGCAATCCATAATGTTCAGGAGTATAATGCAATGTTGTGATACCACCTTTTACCAGTTTTTCTTTAAACGGCAAGATTCCATACTGCTGCAACAACCGCACTGCAGGCACATTCAGGCTCATGGCTAATGATTGATCAGCCGGCACCATTCCACTGTATTCTTCCGTATAATTCAATGGCTGATATCCACGGATGTAAGTTGGTATATCCTCCAGGATACCTTTGGGTGTGATCAATCCCTCTTCTAATGCTGCACAATACAGAAACGGCTTAAGGATACTTCCTGAACTTCTTTCTGATGTAATGATATCGACATCATTCTGATGATCTTTCTGCGTATCATACGCATTACCGATATACGCACGCACAGCACCACTTTCCGTTTCCATCACCATCAAGGCTGCATTATTCACACCATTGAGACTTAAGATATCTGCATGACGCTGCAATAATTCGGTGAGGCGTTGTTGCAACTCCAGGTCAATCGTACTATGCAATATCGTGCCCGATTTCGAATACTTACTCAATAAATGAGGTGCATGATCCGGCAACGGATGCGGATCATTTGGCAATGGCTCCAGCATCGCTAATGATGCTTCTGTTTCATCAATGATGCCTTTCGCAACTAAGTCCTGAATGAGTATATTTCTTTTCTTCAGCAATGCATCCCTGTTCCTGCCAGGATGAATCAGGCCGGGAGCATTGGGCAATACAGCCAGTGTAGCAGCTTCTCCCCACGACAACTGATCCGGTGTCTTGTGAAAATACCGCCAGCTCGCAGCACCAAGACCCACTACATTACCACCGAAAGGTGCATGACTTGCATAGATCTGCATGATCTCCCTTTTCGAATAACGGATCTCAGCACGCCATGCCCACATCATTTCAATTCCCTTTTGCCAAATACTTCTTGCCTTTTTACCCCTTGCCATCCGCATCGTCTGCATTGTCAATGTACTTCCTCCACTGACCACATCCCGCTTCATCACATTGTCTTTCACCGCCCGCATCAATGCAATGAAATCAATTCCTCCATGATTGTAAAACCGCTTATCCTCAAATTCTATGATCGCCTTTTCAAATGTCTTCGGCACCACTAATTCATCCCCAGGAAACCGCCATTGTCCATCAGCAGCCAGTCTTGCACCAAGTAACTGATCATTCAGATCAAGTAGCACAGTACTATACGATGCATCAAACAACGGATCAGGCAGCCAAAACCACCACCCTACAGGTAATAGCAGGATTGTAAAAAGGAAATAATATTTGCTTTGTTGTTTTTTCAAATGCTTTATGTTCAGCGTAGGTTAACCTACGTATAAGTTGAGCGTCCGTACGGACGTTCTGGTGTCAGCAAATTTTAATTTGCACTACTGCACATCCGCTCCAGCGGATGCAGCCCCAACAACTTCCACCCATCTCCCCGGCAGCCTCGCCCTCACCTGATGCGAATACATCGCTTCACACATAATATCCGGCAACCAATACCTTCCCGCATACGTAGCTGTCATCACAAAATTGTAAGTCACAACACCTCTGTCCATGCTGAAAAATGTATTCACCCTGTCATCCCTGATATCCTGGTAGCGCATCGGGCTGTTATTAAATCGCCCTTCAAACTGATCCATGCGCGGATTCGTCAACTCCCATCCGGATGGAAACATGTATGCCAATGCCATCTGATCAAGCTCCGAAGTGAATGTGCCAGGATTGGTGACAATCAACTGAACAATAAAATCAGTCCCTTGTGTCAACCGGTCTGGACTGATATCTTTTCCTGCCATGTTGAGATACTTTGCCTTCAGGCTGAGATTATTTT
>JANMVA010000182.1:0-6157 GCA_031392195.1 Saprospiraceae bacterium
AGGGACAGCATACGTGTCTTCTGGGGCGACGGAAGCTCTCAATATGTCTACCGGGCAAACGGTGATGGCACACCTTTGCCGAATAACAGAAAGCTCAATTATTACATTGCCAGCCATACCTACCCTGGACGCGCGACTTACACCATTTCTATGATGGACCCCAACCGGAATGGCGGCATCCTCAATGTGAACCCGCCAAACTCCGAGGGCGTACCCTTTTATCTCGAAGCAACATATACTTTCCTCAGTCCACAATTCCAGGGCTATAACAATACAGCGATTCTTCTCCAGGCGCCAATCGATTTTGCATGCGTTGGACAGCGATACATTCACAATCCGAATGCATATGATCCTGATGGAGATAGCCTCGCATTTGAATTTATAGTTCCGCTGCAGGACAGTGGATTGATCGTACCCAATTATATTTTTCCGCAACAGATAGGTGCCGGCCCCAACAATATGATGACGCTGAATCCGACGACGGGAGACCTGATCTGGATCACTCCACAAATAGCTGGTGAATACAATGTGGCCTTCAGAATAAAGGAATATCGCTCCGGTGTGCTGATCAGCTCCTTTATCCGTGATATGCAAATCCTGGTGTTGTTGTGTGACAATGCACCGCCTGATATTGGTGCTCAGGAGGAAGTATGTGTGATTGCCGGTGAGCGACTTGAATTATTGTTGAATATTACTGATCCCGACACAGGACAGTTAGTTGAGGTAACTGCAGCAGGTGGCCCATTTGAAGTAGAAGGAAATGCTGCAATATTGGATGCAGGACCTGGCGGATTCCAGGCACAGCCTTATGTGGCCCGATTGATCTGGGAGCCTCAGTGCGAACACATTCGGGAGCAGCCCTACACAGTGATCATCAAAGCAGTTGATAATTTCTTTGATACGACAGGACTTGTAGATCTGCATTCAGTTCGCATCAGAGTTATTGGCCCTCCCCCGGAAGGTCTTGAAATCACTAACGCTCCTAATTCATTTCATCTGACCTGGGATTTGCCCTACGCTTGTGATATGGCAAAGGATAATTATTTCAAAGGTTTTTCCATCTGGAAAAGATCCGGTAGCAATCAATTTGTTGCAGACACCTGTGAAACCGGTTTGGAAGGGAGAGGCTATACACGTATAGTCGGCAATTACAAAGGCCAACAAAATGGTAGATACTTTTATGAAGATGCTGATATCGAGAATGAAGGAAGTTATTGCTATCGCGTCCTGGCAGAATTCGCACAAACTACTCCTTCGGGGCAACCTTATTTGCGTGTTGTCAGTATCCCGTCCGAAGAAGTATGCTTAAGAGCAAAGGCGGATCGTCCATTAATTACTAAAGTATCGGTGGAAACTACAGATTTAACTACCGGACGGATTGAGGTCAAATGGATAGGTCCTGTCCCTGAAGCATTGGATACCATACAGAATCCTGGGCCATACAGATACCTGCTCATGCGTGCAGATGGAATTGATGGCACCAATTTTCAACCTGTACCGGGCGCGGATTTTACAAGCCCGACATTCGCGGGATTTAATGACAGCACATTCACAGATGTCAACATCGATACACGATCTAAAGGATATAATTACAGGCTCGATTTCTTCACAGGAACCTCAGGCAACTTATATGGTTCTTCCCAAACTGCATCCTCTGTTTTCTTATCGGCTCAGCCTTCTGATGAATCCGCAATTCTATCCTGGGATTACAATACACCATGGGATAATTATGGTTTTGAAATATGGCGCAATCAAGGTGTAGAACCATTTGAATTAATTGCTACCACTCCGGAAGATTCATATACAGATACAAAAGGTGTGGAAAACGGAACTGAATATTGCTATCGTATCATCGCATTAGGTGATTATGGCCTTTCAAGTGTTCCCGCACCATTGATCAATAGCTCCCAGATAGCTTGTGTCACACCTGTTGATAACGTATCCCCTTGCCCACCGGATATTGGCGTATCGAATATTTGTGATGAATCAAACCCGGGAACACCGGCTGATGCCTTTGTCAATTATATCACCTGGCAATCGGTCTGTCAGGACCTCGATGTTGCTTTCTATAATATTTATTTCTCCGAAGAACCCGGAGCCCAACTGAACTTGATCGCTAGTGTGAATGGAAATGAAAAAACATTTGAACATAAACCGGGTGAGAAAATCGCCGGATGCTATTCCATCGTGGCAGTTGATTTCAATAATAATGAAAGCGCGCATTCAACCGTAGTATGTGTCAACAACTGTCCCATATTCGAATTGCCAAATGCCTTTACTCCAAATGGTGATGGCCAGAATGATCTGTTCACTCCATTCCGTTCCAGGTTTATTGAATCCATCGATTTCAAAGTATTCAATCGATGGGGGCAGGTTGTCTACACCACATCCGATCCCCAAATCAATTGGAATGGTGCAAACAGTGATGGCAAGCAGGTTTCAGATGGCGTTTATTATTATTCCTGTCTGGCTTATGAAAGCCAGGGTGCCTCCCCGATTACTTTATCAGGTTATATCGAATTGATCAGGGGCTGATCCAATGCACGGTGATTATCTTTGTCGGCACATTAAAATACTTTCATGTTTTCGGGTATCGTCAAATGCATGGGCAAAGTGGAATCTGTAACGGATACAGGCTCTACAAAAATGATCACATTCTCTTCCCCCGTTTCTGATTCTTTCACGATCGATCAGAGCATCGCACATGATGGTGTCTGTCTCACTGTCATCAATGTTGGAAATGGCACACACACCGTTCAGGTCATAGATGAAACTTTATCAAAAAGCACCTTAGGAAAACTAAAACAAGGTGATTTTGTCAATCTTGAAAAATCACTCTCGCTGCAAACATTGCTGGATGGCCACATGGTGCAGGGACATGTTGATACAAGCCTGATGTGCACGGAAATAAAAGATCTCAATGGCAGTTGGAAAATGGAATTCAATCTTCCTGATGAATACAGCAGTCTCATCATCAGCCAGGGCTCTATAAGCATCAATGGCGTTAGCCTCACCGTTGCTGACCTCAATGAAAATTCTTTCGCAGTTGCCATCATTCCTTATACGTTTAAGAATACAACTTTTCAATTTTTAAAAGTCCACGACCTCGTCAACATCGAATTCGATCTGATCGGCAAATACATCATCCGGCAACTTAATTTGAGAAATGTGACGGAATAATATTTCTCACTCTCTCATTTTCTCACTCTCTCATTTTCTCATTCTCTCATTTTCTCATTTTCTCATTCAGGAAGGAAGAGCAGCCGGATGAGGGGTAAACAGAAAAAAGCCTGCATGATTTCTCATGCAGGCTTTTTTAATTATATCAGTTCAGAAATTATCTCCTGTCCCTGTGATCATCTTCATCATCATACAACTTCTCCAGATACTCTTCACCACCTTTCGGTTTCACCAGTAAATTCTCAAACCTGAAAGCCCCCGTTCCTGCAGGAATTCTCTTTCCTACAATTACATTCTCTTTCAAACCCTGGAGATCATCCCGCTTGGCACCGATCGCTGCTGTACTCAATACTTTGGTCGTCTCCTGGAAGGAAGCTGCTGAAATCCAGCTCTTCGTACCTAAAGATGACCTGGTGATACCCTGTAACATCGGACTGGAAGTAGCTGCTACTGCATCCCTGTATTCCATGATCTTCTGATCATTACGTTTCAGATAAGAATTCTCTTCGCGTACTTGCCTCACAGAAACCACACTACCTGCATTGTGCTTCTTCGAATCGCCTGGATCTGTGATCACTTTCCGGTCAAAGATCATATCGTTCTCTTCGAAGAAATCATGACGATCGGCGCTTTCACCCTGGAGGAATGATGTATCTCCCGGATCGACGATCATCACACGACGCATCATCTGGCGTACGATAACTTCAATATGCTTGTCATTGATTGCAATACCCTGAGAGCGATAAACTTCCTGGATGCCATTCACGAGATGTGACTGTACTGCAAACGGACCTTTGATTGAAAGAATATCACCCGGAGCAATCGAACCATCTGACAACGCCATCCCGGCGCGAACAAAGTCTCCTTCCTGTACCAGCAAGTGCTTTGAAAGACCGATCAGGTACTTACGGCTTTGATCTGTTTTCTCGTCCACCACAAAGACCTCTCTGTTACCACGCTTGATGCTGCCAAACTTCACAACACCATCAATCTCAGAAACAACTGCAGGATTTGATGGGTTTCTTGCCTCGAACAATTCTGTTACCCTTGGCAGACCTCCCGTGATATCCTGGATCTGGCTTGTCTTACGAGGAATCTTCACAATTACTTTTCCTGCATTGATTTCCTCACCATCAGCAACACTGATGTATGATCCTACCGGCAGGTTGTAATTGCGCAATTCCTCACCATCTCTGGAGACGATGCTGATGATCGGGATCTTCTTTTTATTTTTTGATTCGATGACAACTTTCTCCTCGTATCCGGTCTGATCATCACGCTCTGTTCTGAACGTAACACCTTCCTCAATGGCATCGTACTTGACAATTCCTGAAAACTCAGAAATGATAACCGCATTGAAAATATCCCAGTGGGTAATCAAATCACCACGTTTGATTTTCTGCTTGTCCTTTACCATAAGCTTTGCACCATACGGAATGTGGTGATTTGTATATACCCTAAGGTTTTCAGGATCCGTAATCTTGATTTCACCTGATCTGGATATCACAACTACATCCGTTCCACCTTCTTCATTCTCAGATTGAACTGTACGGATATCTTCAAATTCGATGACACCATCAAACTTGGATACCAGTTCAGATTCTTTCTTTGAGAGTGATGCAATACCACCCACGTGGAATGTACGAAGGGTAAGTTGTGTACCCGGCTCACCAATACTCTGTGCTGAAATGATACCCACTGCATCACCCATTTCAGCGATACGGCCTGTTGCAAGATTCTTACCATAGCATTTTGCGCAGGTACCTCTCTTACTTTCGCAAGTGAGTACTGAACGGATGGTCACTTTCTCAATTCCGATTTCCTCAATCTTTTCAGCAAGCGCATCCGTAATGTATTCTGCATTACCAACGATGAGTTCATCAGTTATCGGGTTGACAATGTCATATAACGAATAGCGACCGTGTATCCTGTTAGCAAGACTCTCGATTACTTTTTCATTATCCTTCAAAGCAAAGGTTTCAATTCCACGCAGTGTTTCACAATCTTCCTCCATGACAACGACATCCTGCGCAACGTCCACAAGACGACGCGTCAGGTAACCTGCATCAGCAGTCTTAAGAGCTGTATCCGCAAGTCCTTTACGCGCACCGTGTGTAGAGATAAAATATTCCTGTACGCTCAATCCGTCGAGGAAGTTTGAAAGGATCGGGTTTTCGATTACTGCCCTTCCAGTATCCCCGGACTTTCTTGGTTTCGCCATCAGACCCCTCAATCCACAGAGCTGCTTAATCTGGTTCTTAGAACCTCTCGCTCCGGAATCCAGCATCATGAATACAGAATTGAATCCCTGGTTGTGCTGAGACAATTCCTTCATCAGCGATTCAGTGATCTTGTTATCCGCGTATGTCCACTTGTCAATCGTCTGATTGTAACGTTCATTCTCTGTGATCAGACCCATGTTGTAGTTAGCATTCACTTCATCTACATCATCCTGGGCTGCCTTTAGTGTTTCTTCCTTGATCGAAGGCGTGATCAGGTCTCCAAGCTTGAATGATAGTCCTGCTCTGAATGCCCATGAGAACCCAAGGTCCTTGATATCATCAAGGAACTGCGCTGTTCTTGGGAAATTCGTCCTGATCAGGATATCTCCAATGACTTTACGAAGGTTCTTCTTCGTCAATAAGATATTGATGAATGGAACTGTGTCCGGTACTACTTCATTGAATAATACACGACCTGTGGAGGTCTCGATGATTTTATCAACAAGCTTTCCATTTTCATCTTCCACTTTCACACGCACATTGAACACAGCATGTAAATCAAGCTTACCCTCATTGTGTGCAATGACGACTTCTTCTGAACTATAGAACGTACGACCTTCACCTATCACCTTTGTACCATTTTCAGATTTGCGTTCCTTCGTCAGGTAATACAGACCAAGAACCATGTCCTGTGATGGAAGTGTGACAGGAGATCCATCCTGTGGGTTCAGCATGTTATGAGAAGCCAGCATCAA
>JANMVA010000033.1:0-5763 GCA_031392195.1 Saprospiraceae bacterium
TGCGCGTAAGTATGGTCGCATTATAAGCGGTTGAATAATAAACTTCAAATTTGTAAGCCCACCAATCGGAGAATACGGATGCCATTGCACCGAATGCGGCCAACTCAGGTGCAACCTTGTAGCCTTCATTCACATGTTGAAATGTTACTTTCTTCACTCCATAGTCTGCCAGTACTTTAAGTAGCATCAGGATTTCATCAGCACGATAGGAATGACATTGAATAATAATTTTTCCATCCAGGATATCCGCCATCGTCTGAAATCGTTCGTTGTATGTCGGTGGGACTGCATTTGGATTTTTCTGCTTGTCAGCATCGTATTTATTCCACTTATCCCTGTAGATCAGTCCTTGTTGAAATGCATCGCGGATCACACGGTCCACTCCCCTGCGTGTGCGTGGTTGTACACCGCGTCCTTCGCCATGAGTGCGAATAGGATTCTCACCCAATGCAAACTTGATGGTACGTGGTGCATTCTCAAATACCATATCCTGCGGCTCCATCTCGCCATACCGATGCTTGATGGTCTGGCATTGACCACCGATCGCATTTGCAGAACCGTGCATGGCATGTGAAGTCGTCACACCACCCGCCAGTGCTCTGTAGATACCGATATCAAATGGATCTATAGCATCACCAACCTTTACTTCAGGCGTAACCGGGTGAGTGCCTTCATTGACCGCATCAATGGCGATATGCGAATGAGCATCAATGATTCCGGGCATCACATATTTTCCCAATGCATCGATCTCTTTTATATCATTACCGGCTTTCAGATCTTTTCCGATGGCTGCAATTTTTCCATCCTTCACCAGGATGTCAGATTCTGTCAATGCTCCTTTCGTGATGGTTAGAATAGTAGCATTGCGTATGACCATATTGTTGGCGGATTGACTCACTCCGGTGTGGGCGATAATCATCAACAGGTATAATATATTTTTTCTCATAAGTATATGATTGATGAGATTGTTATTCAGGTTTATTTGTGCGCTGTCCTGTGATATCGAAGCTTCCAAATTCTCCCACCGTGACACTGCCATCAAATGATTCTCCTTTCAGGGTCAGATCGAATTCCAGTGTCATCGGCTGGCCTCCCATCTCAAAGGCAAAAGTGAAGGAAACGGATGTCCCATCCAACACCACGCTATTGAGTGTTGAATTTCCGGTTGTAAAATCATCTCCTGTTATGGTGACTTTGATCTCGCCATCTTCATCTTCAAATTGAAGTGTTCCTTCGCGTTTCTGATCTGGAGTGTCAATCGTATAGCTCCAGGTTCCTGTGAGGGTCTCAAGCGGTTGCTTATCATCTTTACCGGTAGAATCTTTCTCCGTTTTTTTCTTTTTTTCTTTTACCTCGTACTCATATAGACTTCCTTCGACGATCATGTAGCGGATGGCTGATTCTTTTTCAAATATTGGTTTTGTGCTGACGATCACATTGGCCATTTTGCCTGCTTCCAGCGTGCCACAATATTTTTGAATACCTAATAATCTGGCAGGGGTAGTCGTCAGCGATGATAAGGCCTGATCATGGGATAGGCCTTCATCTATCATGAGCTGCATATTTTTCGAAAAATCAGAAGTTTTGACACTCATTGTCCCAAATGAAAATGTAATCCCTTCCTTCGCGAGCGTAGCTGCTTGAGCGCGGTGTGATTTCAGGCTTTCATTTCTTCTTTTTTCAAATGCTTCTTTTTCCAGATCCGTCGTGGATTTCTTTACCTCAACTGTTTTTGTACTGTCGATGTCAACCGGTTTTTCTCCTGCAATTGTTTTAGTACTGTCCGGAGTTGGAACAGACACTGGCTTTTCTTTTTTTTCTTCAACCTCTTTTTTGGCCTCACTCTTATCATCTGGCAGATCGAGTGAAAGGATCAATGGAATATTTCCTGATGTGAAACGATCTTTTAAATACCAAGCCTCTTCTGCATCGGCGATGATCATCTTCATGCCGAGGTCAGATTGAAGAGCCAGAGCACGACTTATATCCTTCACTTTAGGTGCACGGAAAAAAACGGGCATTTCTTTTTTGACAACCGGCATCAGTGCTTCGTGAGCCTGGTTATAGTTTGGCCTTGTCACGAGGGTCCCTCCCTGGTAGGCAGTGAGATGGGTCACATGATTGGATGCATTTTCATACAACTCCCTCCATTTGGCCATCACGGCGATAATCGTGCTTGGGTACGTTCCGCCTGCTCCGACCCATTGTGAATACATGGAGACATCTTCCTTCCAGATCAGCTGATCAGGATCTTTCCCTGTCAGGACCAGTATCGCTCCTTTGCCCGGGATCATTTTTCCTTTTGGTACAGCATGGGAAATCGCAAAACCCTGGGCCCGCCAATCGGAAATAGATTTTTCTTTGGCGTCAACCATGCTTCTGACAGATTTATAAGGGGTGATACCTGCATCATCCAGGCTTGGATTTCCTTCTGCATCGACTGCTACACGTGATCCGCCCCGGTTTCCTCCCGGCTGTCCCGCTGTTTCTTCGGCTTCCTTAATTCCTGTGGAAGAAAATGCATCAATAAATGCAGGATAGGCATAAAGGCTATCAGCAGCAATCCGGTATGCATCTGGTGGTATTTTAACATTGGGACCAATCTGGGTGATCAGTCCATCCCTGATGATCACATTAGAAACCTGAGGAGCTTTGCCGGGCATGGTCACAACTTTCGCATTGATCAGAGCGACGCAATTTGTAATAAGGGGTAAATCATCCGAAACAGGTTGACCCGTGAGAGAGCAAAAGAAAAAGCAGAAATGCAATACCGGCAACCAGGATTTTCTCAACATATTCAGGCAATTGAAGGGAGCAGGATGTAAAATAGAAAAAGAATAGTACCCGCGTCGACCGGAAAGAGGATTCTAGACTAATCATCGTTGCATACGGATCAATAAAAAAGATTAATACTATTTTTGGTGAAACAACGACTGTCAATCTAATCAACCTGCCTCTATGAAATTTCCTGAAGATCTCCGCTATACACGTGAACACGAGTGGGTTAAGCTCACTGATGATACGACCTCAGACGGCCGGCGTGTAGCTTTGATTGGCATCACTGACTTTGCCCAAAGCGAATTGGGTGAGCTCGTCTATATTGAAGTTGACACGGTTGGGGAACGATTGGAAAAGGATGCCATATTTGGTACTGTAGAAGCTGTCAAGACAACATCCGATCTTTTCATGCCGATTGCCGGAGAGATCCTCGAGTTCAATGATGAGCTTTCTGAATCAGGTGGTGATGATCCCGGATTGATCAACAACGATCCGTATGAAAGAGGATGGATCATTAAAGTTGTTCCATCTAATCCCGGAGACATTGATGAACTAATGGATGCTTCTTCTTATAAGGAGCTCACAGGCCATTAATTTTTTTCCTGCTCCAGTTATAAAGTTTCCTTTCACATGAATGGGAAATACAGGTGGTTCCCTCCGATTGGTTGGGGCGTATTGATCACTATACTGTCGCTGATACCCGGGGGCGCAGGAAATTTGCCATTGTTCGGTATTCCGTATGCCGATAAGATTGGTCATTTCGGTATGTATGCCATATGGGCATTTTTGTTCAGCAGATCATTTACAGCGCGACCGGGATCGACACCAACAGGAAGTTTTTGGAAGGCTTTTATCCTCTGCACGCTCATTGGCATTCTGCTTGAATTCGGACAGGATTTCCTGCGTAGTGGGAGGAGTTATGAGATCGCTGATATGTTGGCGAATGGGCTGGGTGCGCTTGCGGGATCAATATTTGGATTCATCATCAGAAAGAAGTTAGGCTAAGGCGGAGGCGAAGGCGAAGGTAATATTGTACCCTGTGCCTGTTAAATTGATTTAATGTATTACAAAATATGTTTGGAATAGGCTTTCATCTGTGACTCAAAATTGTTCGACCGTCCTACCCCTATGCTTCGATTTGCTATACACAACTATGTGCTACAGCTCAGCAACCATCCCCTTAGGCTTCCACTTGCTTTACTCATCCTCGGGCTTCAGCTCACCAACCAGGGACCCTTTTCCATGAAATTGATTTTCACACATCGGTGAGTTCAATAAATTAAAAGAAGCGGGTTCAAATAAATATGATCTTTCATTTTGGGGAGCAGATTTGCGGCCCAAAATTGTTCGACTATTTACCCCTAAATACCCTAAAGGGGACCCTTTTCCTTTGTTGTAAAAAATCATTTCGGATTAGGCTTTAATCTGTGACTTAAAATTGTTCGAGTAATCGGATGACTATTTCAGGCAATAATCGAGGTCCTAAATTGATAAGTCACTCTCAAGAAATAGGTGTGAAAAACTAAGAAGCGCAAACAAACCTGACGCATAATAAAAGAATGAATGATTAAACGAGTTTTTTAAGTCACAAAGCCTTTTTTGGTTACTTTTTGGGCTAGCAAAAAGTAACAAAGTCCCTATAAAACACATGAGGCAAGCTGGTTTCCCGGCTTGCCTCACTAGTTAGGCTATCCTATAGTTGCCTTATGGGTGTGTTAGAGGTGAGCCACTTTCTTCATCAAAGAAGATTTGAGGTTAGAGGCTTTGTTTTTATGAAACAAGTTTCGTTTTGCTAATTTATCAATCAGGCTGATCACGCGGGGCAACATTTTCATGGCCTCGACCTTGTCAGTCATTTCACGCAATTTCATAATGGACGTACGGGTCGACTTCTTGTAATAACGGTTTCGAAGCCTTTTGATAGCGTCTTGTCTGATCCTTTTCTTGGCTGATTTATGATGTGCCATAGTTTACTTTTTATTAAAAAACAGGGCGCAAAGGTAATGTTTTCTATTGAAAAACCATTCCGGTTGACCGTTTTTATATTTGGTTTTGACCGCGTTTTCCGGTCAGCTTAAAATGCGATCAGAAAGATAGCAAAAGATATCACAAACAAGGCGGTATAAGCTCCCCCCAGGACTACAGCCGCAATGGCCAGTCCCTTTCCCCTTCGATCCTCGATACTTCTTCTGCCCCTGACGAGCGCTATAATCCCCATCACCAGGCCGGCCGGGAATAATAACAGGCTCGCAGCGGGTAGGACAAAGAAGCTCGCAATCCCCGTGACGGCTGCTATATATGACCAAAGACTCAGTTCATCCATTTTACGGGCATCCTGCTGTTCGTCCTTCAAATCCTTTTTTTCCTGCCTGGTCTTGTAGCCTTCTATGGCGTATACCGGTGACCACTGAACGGTCAGGCATACCAGGAAAATCAAAGGGAGAAAGTATTTCATGATCGTAAAGTAAGATACAGTGGAGACTGATCACTAAGCGACTTTGGTTGGTAGTGGGACTAAATATTCTTTTTGAGAATGACTGAAAATTCGTCAAATAAAGCCTTATATTTGATCTATGTACGATCGGGCGGTGCTTCATCTGGACCTTGACTCTTTTTTTGTGTCGGTCGAATGCCTCAGGGACAGCAGTCTCAAGGGCAAACCACTGATTATCGGTGGCATGGGCGGACGCGGGGTCGTAGCCTCCTGCAGTTATGAAGCCCGTCGCTATGGAGTCCACTCGGCCATGCCGATGAAGATGGCTTTGAGGCTTTGTCCGCAGGCCCTGGTCCTTCGCGGGGACATGGATTCGTATACGCGCCATTCAGCTATCGTCTCAGAGATCATCGATAGTGAAGCCCCCGTTTTTGAAAAATCCTCCATCGACGAGTTCTACCTCGACCTCACCGGCATGGACCGCTATTTCGGATGCTTCCGCTGGTCAGTAGAGCTCCGTGAGCGCATCATCAAAGAATCGGGCCTGCCGA
>JANMVA010000321.1:0-11047 GCA_031392195.1 Saprospiraceae bacterium
ATGATGCGGAGGCCATTGATTCGATCATACTGCAATGGCCTGACGGACCGCAGGAAATGATGAAAGAAGTGAAAGCTGATCAGCGGATTGTGTGGAAACGAGGCACAGGTGCTGCGCATAAAAGAATGCCTCCTGCTAAAAAGGAAAGTCTTTTTGTGGACCAGGGTTCTCTACCGGGATTTACGCATCAGGAAAATAAATTCGTTGACTTTAAAAGAGAACGGTTGATCCCGTATCAGGTTTCCTATGAAGGACCTTGTATTTCCACAGGTGATGTGAATGGAGATAAATTAGAAGATGTTTTTGTTGGCAATGGGTCGGGTTATGAAGCCGCATTGTTTTTGCAAAATGCACAGAATGGATTTGCCAAATCAAATGTAGCTTCCTTTAAAAATGACATGACGCATGAAGATTGCGGATCTGTGCTTGAAGACCTGGACAATGATGGTGACCTCGACCTGGTCGTGATATCCGGAGGGAGCTCATTTAATAATAATGATCCTGCCTACCTGACACGTCATTACATCAATGATGGCAAAGGTGGATTTGAGAAGGCATTGAATTTTCCTATCATCCGAACGAATGCGGGAGCTATCCTTGCTTTTGATTACGATGGTGACAATGATAAAGACTTGTTTATTGCCGGCAGGGTGACACCGGGTTCTTTCCCTGCATCTCCAAAGAGCCATGTGTTGCAAAACAATAATGGAAAATTTGTGGAAGTGACGAAGGACGTTTTTCCATTATTTGAAAATGTCGGCATGATCACAGACCTGGAAGCGAAGGATCTCGATGGTGATGGAATTGTCGAATTGATTGTCGTTGGAGAATGGATCCCCATTTCCGTGTTTGCCTTTAAAGGGACGACGTTTGAAAATAAGACTGAGTCACTGGGACTGAGCAATCTTTCCGGCTGGTGGAAGTCCGTTGAAGCTGAGGACCTGGATGGTGATGGTGATATGGATATAGTAGCAGGTAATATGGGACTCAATCACCGGATGAAGACTTCCGAATTGTATCCTGTCACGCTGATCTCCAATGATTTTGATGGTAATGGATCGCAGGACCCTATTCTCAGCTATTTTAATGATGGTAAATTGTATCCATATGCCGGTAAGGATGCGGTGATTGGCCAGATCCCTATACTCAAAAAGAAATTTATCCGGTACTCACCTTATGCAAGAGCAACGGTTGAAGATATTTTTGCAAAAGATAAACTGTCTGGCGCCACGCGCTTAACTGTGAATACATTCATGACTATGGTACTGATCAATGATCAAAATAGATTTTCTCCAAAAGAAATACCGTTCCAGGCACAATTAAGTCCTGTCTATGATATCATCGTCAAAGATTTTGATGGTGATGGTAAAAGTGATATCCTGCTGGCCGGCAACTTCCTGTATGCGGAAACAGAAACTGCTGAGATGGATGCAGGGAATGGAACACTGTTGCTTCAGAATGCGGATGGAACCTATCGCTTTGAGCCAAATCGCGATCATGGTTTTTGGGCACAGGGCGAAGTGCGTGAGCTAAAACAGATCATGCTCGCAAAAGGCCAGGAAGCGATCCTGACAGGAAATAATGAAGGCCCGGTAGAAATTCACATGATCAAAAATGCCCGGCAGCATGTACAGTGAACACATTGAGTGATCTACTGATGGCCATCTCTTTATATGAAAATCATATCCTCCAACTGCTGGGTTGAAAATTTTAAACTTCGTGAAGGCTATACGATAGCCAATGAGGAAAAGATCATTCAATATGATAATGTTTTTCTCACGCTGGAGACAGATGAAGGCTATACGGGTTGGGGTATGGCTGCACCTGACAGCATCATTACCGGTGAAAATTCACAATCGGTATTGGAAGCCTATAAAGATCATATTGAACCATGTGTCAAGGGTGAGAATCCGTTTTACTTCAGCCGGATTTATGAGGAGTTGCGCGATGAAGTCCCTGGCCAGTCATCTGCTTTAGCGATGTTGGAGATTGCGCTCTATGATTTGATTTCGCAGAAAGCGGGTGTACCTCTTTATATGTTTCTGGGAGGCTTCAGAGAGAAGATCGTGACGAATGTGACCATTGGCCTGATGGAGGAGAGTGAAGTAAAAGAGCGGACAACCAAACTTTTACAAATGGGGATCAAAGCTCTAAAGATAAAGGGAGGAAAAGATGTGGAACGCGACATTCGCACGATTGAGCTTGTCAGAAAATTAGCCGGCAAGAATATTGCGCTCACCTTTGATGCCAATCAGGGTTATAGCCTCATCGAAGCTGCGCATTTCATACGAAACACAAAACAAGTCGATCTTGAATTGATTGAGCAGCCGACTTCTCCAGAACTAACTTTTCAATGGAATTTTTTGCGCCAGGAAGGTAATGTACCGATCATGGCTGATGAAAGCCTGAAAAAACTTTCGGATTCGTTTGATCTCACCAGACGGCAAACTGTAGATTTTCTCAACATAAAATTGATGAAGGTTGGAGGAATTACACCGGCACTTCAGATCAACTCAAGCGCGCGGTCCGCATCTGTACGTTGCATGATGGGATGCATGGATGAATGCAGTCTTGGCATCGCGGCAGGCCTGCACGTCGCACTCGCCCGTCCGAATATCAGTCACGCTGACCTCGATAGCTGGATGGATATTATTGATGATCCGTTTGCCGGCCTCGTGATCCTTGAAGATGGATATTTATATCCGAATAAGAATCCTGGATTAGGGATTAAGAAATAGATTCATAATACCCTTTGTTGGAGTTTTCTCCAACAATCAATGTATTGCGGATGGAATTTTCCAGGCTGCAGGAGAAAACTCCAGCAGCGGGTATTCGTTTGAAAATTTTTATCCTAAATCCGTTTTCAATAAATCATCGATCGTCTCGGCGCGACGGATAAGTTGTTCTTCACCATTTTTGATCAGAACTTCTGCAGGGCGCGGACGTCCATTGTAATTGGATGCCATCGTATAACCGTATGCACCTGCATTGAGCATGCAGAGAATATCTCCAATCCTGACCTCTGGCAGAGAACGATTGTAAGCGAAAGTATCTGTCTCACACAGATAGCCTACCACGTCATACTTATACACTTCTCCCTCGGGGTTTGACAAGTTGTGAATGTGGTGATAGGCGCCATAGCTCATGGGCCTGAGGAAGTGATTAAAGCCAGACTGTACAAACACCATTGGAGTGCTACCGGGCCGGATGCCCGTCACCTGCATCAATAACATACCTGCTGAACTGACCAGAAACTTCCCGGGCTCTATGACAAGACTGATATCTTTTCCAATTTCGCGGCAGAAATTATTGAACCGATCACTGACTTTAGTGCCGAATGATGACATGTCGATCGAACTATCATCCGGATGATAGGGAACCTTGAATCCTCCACCGAGATCTACATGTGAAATTGTATCGATCCAGTGTTTTGCAATAGTCAACAGATATTCATACGCCTGACCGAAGCTTTCTGATTCACCGATATCAGAGCCAAGGTGCATGTGAACACCGGTGATCTTCAATGATAGCTTTTGTGTGAGACTTCTGACATCATCAACTTGTGATGCAAGGAAACCGAATTTGGATCCATCTGAACCCACCTGGAGTTTTTCATGGCCACCTGCCCTGATCGCGGGATTGAATCTCAAGGTGACAGAAGTACCGGGATATTGGTGATCAAGCCATTCCAGCACATGCAATTGATCTGTGTGAATATGTATTCCTTTTTGAATTGCGAAAGCATATTCATCATACATCACACCACTTGGCGTGAATGAAATTTTTGTCGGAGGAATACCGGCTTTGAGGGCCATGACAATTTCACCCGGAGAGACGGTATCGATACCGCAGCCTTGTTCATATATATGTCTTAAGATCCCAATCGTATTCTGTGCTTTGCTGGCATATCGGATATCCAGCGAAGGAACTGCAAATGTTTCTTTCAAAATACGGATCTGGCTGCTGATGGTATCTGCGTCATAGACAAATAACGGGAGTCCGTATGATGAAGCGAGCGAGAGCAAGCTGGAGGAAGGGATGACATGGTTCATGAATTGCAAAGATGATGGGTAAGCATCAATAATTGTCACGGATCCAGGTAAATAATTTCTGCATATTGGATTTAATGACCGCTGAGTTTTTAGTAAACTGGTTGTGCATCCAGGAAAACAGGATCACCCTGTCGGATTTTGTGATCAGGATGCCTGTCAATGTCTGTGTGTTGGTCAATGAACCTGTTTTGGCAAATAAGTAAGGAGCCTGGTTCGGACTTTCATACCAGTCGATGATCGTTCCGGATTGACCTCCTGCCGGTAAGATAGATTTCACATAATCGAGGCCTTTCAGCCTGATCAGCTTATTGAGTATAAATAATGAAGATCTCGGTGTCATGAGATTGTATCGTGATAGACCGGAGCCATCCACCCATGCAATCTTGTCTGGTAACTCTGCTAATGGGCCTTCCAGCATCTTTTCAATAAAATCTTCTTCTATCATTTTGCCTGTCATCTTCAATGCACAACTGAGCAGTAATTGTTCGGCAATAAAATTGTCGCTTTGCTGCATCATGATCTTCAATAAAGTATCCCTGGATGTTCCGTCTATTCTTTGTGTGCTGTTGGGAATCGGTACATCCTGCCAGGTGATGTCTTTGCCCGTAATTTCTTTCCAGATACCACGGATATCGTTTTTAAATAATGAAACAGGGATTGATCTTTTATCAGTTCGCTTTCCATGGGTATATTGATACAAGTACTTCGTGCCCCATTCATTGCGGCTGAGCTTGTCTGTTGTGTCGCGTTGAATCGTCGTGACAGGTTGAAAATAGTTGGGTGTTATGGTGACAGTATCATCTCTCCGTTCTACCCAAAGTTTATTGCCATACACAGGATATGCTGTTCTTTCCGCCTGATAGTTGTATTTGAAATCATCCCACGCCCAGCCGCTTCCAAATCGCCCGGCTTCAAAATGCTTTTCAGAAAAAACAATTTTTTTATTTGTATTCCGGATAAAATCAACCAGGCCTGCACTATCGCGCACCGGGGGATATAAGGTGCCGGGATCTCCCCCGCCCCAGATAAAAAGTGTGTCATTCTTTTCCTGGTAAAAAGCGGCAGGAACATGGTCATCCAGATAAGTCAACGCGGCGAACATCGTCAGTAACTTCACATTCGATCCGGGTGTGAAATAATTGTCTTCCCTGTGATTGAAAATCCATTTCTCCTTTGAAAGGTCATAGATGGACAAGCCAACGTGATATTCGTTTTCGATCGCCAGTTCTGTCCAGATCTTTTTCAGACCGGCGTGATTTTGCGCCAGCAATCCAACGGTAGAAATGATAAGCATCAGGATGATCTTGCTGGTGCATATCATTATCCTGAGGAACTGATTCGATTTTCTATTCAATATTCTACTCATCATAAGGCCTGAAAAATACAGTTTTGATCATGAAGGTTGCATCCGGTATAAACTTTCGGACGGATAAATTATTATTTTACAAAAAAAGAGACTTTGGATTTTCAACAAGATGTCATCGAACGAAGCTTCAACATACCCGTGGTTGTTGATTTCTGGGCTCCCTGGTGCGGGCCATGCCGGGTATTAACCCCTGTCATCGAGCAGTTAGCCACTGAGCAGGCTGATCGCTGGGTGCTGGTCAAGATCAATACAGAAGAACACGAGCAACTCGCAAGGCAATACAACATCATGAGCATCCCCAATGTGAAGATGTTTTACCGCGGAGAGGTGTATCATGAATTTTTAGGTGCATTACCCAAAGCACAGATTCAGGATTGGCTGCGAAAAGTTTTGCCGGGTCCGGGATTGATTGCCCTGGATCAGTTGCTCAAGGATAATGACAATCCGGAGATAAAAGATCTGGAGGCTTTGCTTGAAAAATATCCGGAGAGCAATGAAATTTCATTTGTCCTAAGCCAGATTCTCCTATGGGAACATCCTGGAAATGCTGTTGAACTATTGTCTAACATAAAAATGGGAAGTCCCTTTTATGATAAAGCAAATCACATCCGGGATATCGCTTCATTTCTGCTGATGGAATCTCCTGATCCTGATTCAAAATCGATCATCGAATATTTACAGAAATCAAATCTGTCTGATGCTATGCCTGAAATGATAAAAACGCTTACTGCTAATAAAGAACATGCAGATGGAAAATTGAGTAAAGCTGCAATTGGGATTTTCATTGTGTTGGGAAACAATCATCCATTGTCGAAAGAGTACCGGAAGAAGCTGGATATGGCTTTGTGGAGTTGAGGATTTTAGATTTTGGATTTTGGATTTTAGATTTTAGATTTAGATGGTTGATGTCCTTCTACAACCCAACAACCATCGCCCAGTCCAGTTTCCTTAAACCAACAACTTTTCGCTTAGATATAAGGCATATACGTACCGTAAACTTCCGTAAGCTAACGGATAATTTTTTGGTCAGAAGTTCAAGGTTTAAAGAAACTAGACTGGTTGTTAGTAATTGGTTGAAAGGCAAGTTTATAGGTTGAAGTAGTTGGGTTTTATTTGCAAACAAATTTGGTTGATTAACTGATTCCTAATAACCAATGACCAGTCCAGTTTCCTTAAACCTTCAACCTATCACTGTTTTCGTTGCCTCATTATAATGTGGATCCAAAATGACCTGCTGAAGCGCAGGTTCCAGATAAAGATCAAAGCCAGGAAAAAAAGCAGGATCCCGAATGATATTTCGACTGACAGCTTGAAAAGAAATACACAAGTACCCACTATCAGGAGGCTGGTGATAGCAATAAAGACATAAGAGATGAACATAGCGCCATAATAGAAACCAACTTCAGGTTCAAAATTCTGGTTGCAAACTGAGCATCGTTTATGCATCAGCAATGGTCTGGAGAGTTTCATTGGTTTGACAAACAATTCTCCTTTCCTGCAGCGAGGGCAGGTCATTTTCAATACACTACTGATGAAATTCATAGTGCGAAAATAAAAGTCTTTCTGAATTCGGGTCTTTAAGTGGCTATTTTGCGCGCATCCTGTTGTCGCGGGCGTTGTGTTCGACTTCTGCGAGACCCAATTCTTCCATCAGTGGGGGAATGTACATGCCGAAGCGTCCTCTAAATCCTTTCTTGAGGCCGTACCATCCTTTCACAGGATTGGTGGCAGACCTTCCCCAGGCTTCTACGGTACCTTCTTTTGCTTCTTTTTGTTCGTCAGCACTCCCCAGCGGCATCCAGTCTTTGTGTTTTTTGAGCATGGCATGCAGATCATTGAGGCATCGTGCATCGTAATGCAATACAGTTTTGCCAACAGTACAGACGAGGATATCTTTTCCATCTTTTGTGTCTCTGTACATTTCATAATCTGATGATCCGGGTGGAGTTTTTAATTTCCACGGAGCATCTTTAGTTCCTTTCGCCATTGTTGGACATTATTTTCTAAAACCGATTGATTGTCGCTGAAAGCTGAGCAGATTTTTATCCCGTGCAAAGTCTTTCACATCATCATAGGTAATCAGGTTGGTCTGGCTTTTTGCATCGTTCGATTTGGCCAAACGAAGGTTCTGATTTTTGATGACATCCTGGATGATCTGCCGGATACTTCGCGCATTTCCAAAATATTTATCCCTGTAGTGATAGAGGAATTTGAAATAAGCATTGAGATGCTCCAGCGCCTTTGGTGAGATTCGCATATCATGTATGGCAATCATATTGGATGCAATTTCATTGAGCTCCTCCGGACTGTAATCTTCGAATCGAAGCACTTTGTCAAACCTGGAACTAAGGCCCGGGTTAGCTTTTAAAAATGCTTCCATGTTTTCAGGATAACCTGCAGCGAAAACGAAAAACTGACCTCGTTTATCTTCCATCCGTTTCAAAATCGTCTGGATCACTTCATTTCCAAAATCATGTGAATTGCCAGGGTTATTGCTGAGAGCATAAGCTTCATCGATAAAGAGGACACCACCCATCGCTTCTTCAATCTTCTCTGCTGTTTTGAGAGCAGTCTGGCCTACATATCCTGCAACTAATCCTTGTCTGTCAGTTTCAACCATGTGACCGCGTTCGAGGATGCCAAGTGCTTTATAGATACTGGTGAGAATTCTCGCCACGGTAGTCTTACCTGTTCCGGGATTGCCAATAAAGACCGTGTGCATATAAAATTTATTGAGCACACTTCGTCCGGTGACCTGGTGATATCGCACGATGTCGATCATCTCCTGGATCTGCTTTTTCACATTATCCAATCCTGTCAATGCATTGAGGTCAGCCATGGATTGCAGCAATAATTTCTCGTCCACAGGAATTGTAGGATGCGTAGAAGCCGTGAGCGAACGAATGTGTTCGATATCTTCCGGAAGTACAATCGACAGCTCTTCTCTTGTGGGATCTTTTAAGTCTGCAAATCGCATGATGCGAAGGCCAAGTGATACTTTCGCTTTCTCAACCAGGTCATTGACAAAACGCGCGTTACCAAATGTACGGTCACGGTTACGATATGCTTCGATGATCATTTCATCGACAAGCTTTTTAGCTTCAGAAGATAAGATGACTTCTTTTTCTCTGCACGAATATTGGGCAATCTCAGCCAGGTCCTGGGGCAGGTAATCGGAGAAATGATAATGGATCTTGAACCTTGATTTCAGTCCCGGATTTGAATCCAGGAAATATTTCATTTCTTTTGGATAACCTGCTACAATCACAGCCATGTCGCCCAGACCATTGGACATCTCTTTGACCAGGATCTCTATCACTTCACGGCCGAAATCTTTCGTGTCATCATTGGCCCGTGCCAGACTGTATGCTTCATCGATAAACAATACACCACCTCTTGCTTTTTCAATCGCATCTTTTGTCTTTGGCGCTGTTTGACCGATGTATTCTCCAACAAGGTCGACGCGATCCACCTGGTGAACATGTCCCTTCGATAACAAGCCCATGTTTTTATAGAGCTTGCCCATCATGCCGGCTACGGTTGTTTTGCCGGTACCGGGATTGCCAACAAACACAGAGTGGATATTGATGTCCTGTCGTTCAGTGAAACCATTGTCTTTACGCAACTGAAGAAACTGGAGATATTGTGCATGTTCGAATACCTGCTTCTTGATTTCATGCAATCCGATCATTGCCGTCAGATCGCTCATCACTTCTTCAAGGCTCTGACCTGAACTCTCTTCTGTGGTAAATTTGGCAGGTCGATAATCAGGAAGAAAGACCTGGCTTTGTCCTTCCTTGAAATCTTCACCTACTTCGAATGGAACAACAGCAACAAGCCTGTCCATGAAAACAATCTCAGCCGTATATTTTCCTTTTCTCCATGACCCTTTGACATTGGATCCCCACCCTGCCGTGACTTTCACTTTCTCATCACCTTTCTTGATCGTCTGCAGTCGCGTGACCTGTCCTTTTAATTCACGGGCTTCATTATAAAACTTCGTAAACAACTCACATTGCCATGCATCCTGTGTCTGGAGATTCTGAAACACAACTTCCGAATAGATATATCGCGTCTCTGCACTACTGAAAGCAACAAAGTAATGACGATCATCTTCACCTACATCATCATATTGACCTTCATACAACCGCAGCGACTGGAGTGAAAGATAGCGCGGCAGGCCATTGATGCTTGTATCACTTTCCTCGATGTAAAAATATTTAGAACCAACTTTTTCATTATCGATATAGGCTTCCCAGCAGTATGCGCCCTTTTTCCAGAACGAACCTTCCTTCTTGTTTCCCCAGCCTTCGCGGATATAGACGATGCTGTCATACTTGCTGACATTACGCCGGATCTGGAGCCTGCACAATTCTTTTCCGGCACGTTTCATCGAAAGACAACGGAGGGTAACTTCTACATCCCAGCTCTGGACATCAAACTGCTTATTAAAAAAAGAAAGCTCCGCATACACATACGAAGCCTCCAACCGGTCGTAAACCTGCCTGTACTTTTTCTTATTGTCGGCAAGCCACTCCGTCGAAGCGTAAACCTTGAGTTCCTTAAACTTATAGGATCTGGAATCCGTGTTTTGCTGTGTTGTCTCCTCCATAATCTTTCTAAATATAGTCTATCCGTTCTTTTCTTCCAAACAATAATGAAAACTTCAATTTTCGGGCCTATGAATCCAAAGGCTATTATCTTGACCGCCGGTAAAACATGAAAAACCTTCTAAAAATTATCCGCTGGCCAAACCTGGCCATGGTGGCTGCGATCCAGGTGCTTGTCTATATGCGATTGCTTTATCATCAAAACTCCATCGTCAACACGGGTGATCTTGTTCTGCTTGTCCTGATTACTGTTCTCATCGCAGCAGGAGGGTATATTATCAATGATTACTATGACAGAGACATCGACCGGATCAATAAGCCTGATAAATGGATCGTTGGAAATACCTTGTCAGAGAAAAAGGCATTGCAAGTTTATATGTTGATAAGTCTTTTGGGAGGTGTACTTTCATTTTGGCTTGCGTTGCGGTTTGGTTTAAGCAATTACATGTTTATTTATTTGATTGCAGTTGGTGGATTATGGCTTTACTCATCGCGACTGAAATGTTTGCCTGTAGCCGGTAATCTTTGGGTGTCATTATTCTGTGCAGCTGTGATATTGATCGTGGCTCTTCCTGATCTTATCCTGGGCAATGAAGAAGTCATCAGGAAAGAATTGTGGTTCTACATTGGATTTGCGTTCCTGGCTACATGGATTCGTGAAGTGGTGAAAGACCTGGAGGATGTCGAAGGAGATGAGAAGAATAATTGCAAAACCTTTGTTGTAAAATTTGGTATAAAACCGGGTAAGATCATGGCCACTATCATTGGTTTGGCCCTTGTGGTATTGATTAGTTTGTGGGAAGATCAGCAAACGAATAGCATTGTCAAATTTGTTCTGGTTGTTTTGCAGGGAGTTGTGATGGGAAGCATCGGATTTCTTTGGTGGAGTAAGATTGAGAACGTGTATGGTAAGATTTCACAGGTGATTAAGATTATTATGTTGGCAGGGACATCCCTATTGCTGTTGATTTGATCAATAAGCAATAGGCAATAGGCAATAGGCAATGCCTTGCTGAGAA
>JANMVA010000393.1:0-8087 GCA_031392195.1 Saprospiraceae bacterium
CATCTGGCTTGCATCTTCCGTCATCTCGCTGTCCAGGGATGAGTTTCCAATGATTGTCACACCGTGTTTTTTGATCGTCTTATTGTCTTCAGTGAGTTCACAATTACCTCCGGTGGATGATGCCAGGTCAACGATAACCGATCCGTGACGCATCAGCGAAACAGTTTCGGCCTCAATCAGAACTGGTGCTTTTCTACCTCTGACCTGTGCGGTGCATATGATAACATCTGCCCTGGATGCTCTCGATTGAACTTCTGCTCTCTGCCTGCTCAAAAACTCCTCTGATTGTTGAACGGCATACCCGCCTGCAGCCTTGTCATCCGCCGCTCCTTCTACCGCCACAAACTTGGCCCCGAGGCTTTCAACTTCTTCTTTTGCTGCCTGTCTGACATCAAATGCTTCAACCACCGCACCCAATTTTCTGGAGGTTGCAATAGCCTGCAATCCGGCAACACCAGCTCCGATCACCAATACCTTGGCCGGGCGGATACTTCCTGCAGAAGTGATCATCATCGGGAAATAGCGAGGAAGGTTTTGTGCTGCTGTGAGAACCGCCTTGTAGCCCGCAACTGATGCCATGGATGAAAGTACATCCATCGCCTGGGCCAGCGTAGTTCGCGGAATCATATCCATGCTGATCACTTTAAACGGGTATTGACTCAGCCCATCCATCACTGTTGAATCCTGGTAAGGTCTGAATTGAGAAATCACCAATGCGTCCTTATTGACGGATGCCAATGTTGCTGCACCCGGAGGAAAAATAGTAACAATGATGTTTGATTCTTTCAGAATGGTGTCTTTGTCTTTGGTCAGGGCAAATCCTTCGTAGAGATGGTCATTAAAACCAGCATGCGCACCTGCGCCTTTTTCTATCCACCAGGTGGTATCCTTGAGTTTGGAGCGCTTGATATTGTCTGGTGTGATCGCCACCCGGTTGTCTGACTCTTCCTTTAAAACTCCAATGATTAACGGCATATTTCTGGGCTTGATATGGTGCCGAAAGATAGCAGTATTATTTGCTCGTGTGTTTGGGGGCGGCAAGAACCTTTATGTGCTTCCTTCTATTTTAAGAGCTGATATTTAATGCACACCAATTTCATTACCCTATTTTCACAAGCCACAAATTCACTATACAATGAGTGTTTCCCCACAACCCACCATCCTGATCCATGGATACGGATTCGATCACCGCATCTGGTACCCTGTAGAGCTTGCTTTTGAAGGCCATCATGTGATCTATCTTTCCTTACCTGGTTTTGGTATGGAGCAGATCTCTGATGCTTACACAATTTCTGATCTGGCACGTAAATACTGGAAGCACATTAATGATGTAGTTGATGGACCGGTTAATCTCGTTGGTCATAGCATGGGTGGTTATGTATGTATGGAAATGCTGGCCCAACAACCCTCTGACGTTTCAAGCCTGGCTTTAGTGCATAGTCACGTTTTCGGTGACCCGGCAGAAAAAAAAGAAGCAAGAACAGCCACGATGAACGACATTAAAACAAGGGGCAGAGAAGAATTTATCAAAAAATTTATTCCAACGCTCTTTGGAGACAAAGATCGATTTGGGGGAATTTCTAAAATGCTCATCGAGCGAGGCCTCGTCTATGATGACAATGCGTGGTATTTTGGAACACAGGCTATTCGTGACCGTGAAGATCATGCGCACACGCTGAAAAATATCAACGTTCCGGTTTTGATGATCATGGGTGAGCAGGACAAGGCTGTCACTCCGGAGATTGCCTACAAACAGGCGCCTTTATCAGAGCGTGTCGAACTCCTCATGTATCCGGGAGTGGGTCATCTTGCGATGTATGAAAATACTTCCGGGATGATAGAAGATCTCATCCG
Organism: Saprospiraceae bacterium; assembly: GCA_031392195.1. Taxonomy (GTDB): domain Bacteria; phylum Bacteroidota; class Bacteroidia; order Chitinophagales; family Saprospiraceae; genus Opimibacter. The sequence goes on from JANMVA010000393.1 coordinate 1,855, forward strand.
TTTTTATGCAACTTCGACTGCATGATATTCCTGATCGTCGCCGTTTCTGTATTTGTTTATTGTGCGCTGATCTTATTTTTTATTTACCGTTCCACAAGTCAGCCCCGTGGAAAATTGCTGATCTGTTTTGGATTTGGGATTCTCTCTGCCGGATTGGCCCTGGGGCTTGAATTTCTCTGGAATGAATTCGCGGGGGACTTCATAGCCTCACATTTGGCGTTTGTTTTTATTGAAAGTTTTATTGGCGTTGGCTTGATTGAAGAGGGTGCCAAATGGATGTGGTTAGTAACGATTATTCATCGCTGGTCCCAATCTCTTCGTTACTCTGATGGAATTGTTTTTTCGGTGGCTATTGCTGGTGGTTTTAGCCTGGCAGAAGGCGTTGTCTATGCTTTCCTGGATGCCGGTATCGGCGACATGGTGATACGCGGCCTGACTGCTGTGCCGGTACATTTTCTGTTCGGCATCATTATGGGTTTCTTATATGCTCGCTACAGGATTGAATCAAATCGTTTCTTCTGGTTTTCACTGCTGGTTCCTGTTTTTTTGCACGGTCTGTATGACTTCTTCATTCTTCAGGAATTCACAGAACTGTTGATGGGAGCGGCCATTCTCGTTTTGCTAGGGAGCCTTGCTTTATCAATTTGGGTGTGCAGGGTAGCGATGCGAGCAGATCGACTTAGAGCTGTCTGAGCGATTATTTTTTGGTATGCCTTTCTTTGTCGCGATTCGTTTTCTTGTTGAGGTTTTTTACAAGCGCATCATTCATGTCTATTTTCATCTGATTGGCCAGACATATGACGACCCACATCACATCCGCTAACTCATCAGCAATCTCATCGTCCATATCAATCCCTTTTTCTGAATCCTTCAACGTCTGATCACCGTACTTTCGGACCATCCATCGCGCGAGCTCACCCGTCTCTTCTGTTAATATTCCCAGGTTAGTCAGCTCGCTGAAATATCCTCCTCCATGAGTCATGATCCAATCGTTGATCTTTTGTTGGGCTTCTTGTATGGTCATCATTTTTAGTGTGTTTACTCTCCGGGAAAATAGGGTTTCTTAAATATCAGAAGGACGAACCTTTTGAATTATTCTCTAGCCTTGCTGTCGATGATTATTGTTACCGGACCATCATTGACCAACGACACCTTCATATCGGCACCGAATACTCCGGCCTGAATCATTTGACCGCTCTCTTTCTCAAGATGTTGAAGAAAAAATTCATACAGTGGTATGGCGTGTTCCGGACGGGCGGCTTTCATAAATGATGGTCTGTTACCCTTGTTGGTGCTGGCGTGTAGGGTAAATTGACTGACTACAATGATCTCTCCTCCGATTTCGCTTATCGCAAGGTTCATCTTTCCTTCTCCATCTTCGAATATCCTCATCGCGTTTATTTTGCTGGTAAGCCAGGTGACATCGTCAGGACCATCAGCGTGCTCGATACCAAGTAATATCAGCATGCCTTTTCCAATATCAGCTGTTCTGTTGTCATCAGCTATAACGTGTGCTGAACTGACCCGTTGAATGACTGCTCTCATCTTTACTGCGAATAGTTATAAACATTAAAGCTAATTATCACATATAGAATTGCCATTATCAGTAGGTGAAGAATTATTTCTTTACACATGATTCGCTGATCATGTGTCGATTGTTTGTTGATAAAATGGAGTGATTGTGAGGTATTAATTATTTGACAAATTCTTTCAACGAGGTTGTGATTATATAAGTCCCGTTCTTAACATATTGAAAAAAATATTATTAAACATTTTGTGTTATAAACATTTTCATCTACAATGGTAGTTATGTCCTTAAGTATCTGGAATTTAACTAACTAACATGTGGAGAACAATGTGAGTAGTAGTGGATAAAAATCTGTTTCTGATATATCAAATAGTTTCGTAAAAATGCTTTCCACAGACTAACACCCTTAATGATGATGATAAGGAGATTGTAATTGTATAATCATATCATCAATATCACCGGCAAGGGAAAAACATTAGCTCAACTATCTTTGACCGGAAATGAAGCCAGACCACAACAAGGATCACACAATAATCTCGGCGTGGCTTTTTACCGGCGTCGTCCTGGTTTTCGTTCAGATAATGCTTGGCGGAGTTACCAGGCTAACCGGGTCCGGGTTGAGTATTACCCGATGGGAAATCGTCACCGGTGCAGTTCCTCCTTTGAACCAATCACAGTGGATTGAAGCTTTTGATTTGTATAAGGCTACGCCACAATACCAGAAGATCAATGAGGGAATGGAGTTAAGTGATTTCAAATTCATTTTTTTCTGGGAGTATGTTCATCGTTTGTGGGCAAGGATGATGGGGTTAATTTTTCTCATCCCTTTTTTGATTTTGTGGATCAGAAAGTCAATTGATCGATGGCTTTTAAAGAGATTGATTGTCGTTGTTTTATTGGCTTCTCTTGCTGCCGTCTTTGGGTGGATTATGGTTGCTTCCGGATTAGTAGAACGTCCATGGGTCAATGCCTATAAGCTTACTATTCACCTGGGACTTGGCATGGCATTGTTTATTTATCTGTTTTTCACATGGTTGACTTACCGTGGTTATCAAAGAACGCCGCTTTCTTTTAAATGGGGTAGAAGAATCAAATGGCTGATAGCAATGGCTGTAATCCAGATTGCTTTTGGAGGATTTATGTCGGGCATGAAAGCAGCCTTGATTTATCCGACATGGCCGCTCATGAATCATGAGTGGTTCCCCGATACATTGATAGATAAAACTCATTGGAATCTTAATACGCTTTTGATGTATGATAAGTCAGGCTTTATGCCGGCGTTTGTCCAGTTTATTCACCGTAATCTTGCATACCTTCTTGGCTTATTTATATTGGGATTGAGTCATGGATTAATGCGGATATTGGATAAGCAGTGGCATTGGGTTTTATATGGGCTTGTTGGCATTATTGTTGTTCAGATTGGATTAGGAATTTTGACCCTATTGGGAAGTGTCGGATCCATCCCGGTTTTATATGGTTCGCTTCATCAGGGATTGGGGATACTACTATTGACTTATCTCTTTTACATTCATAAAATCATAAAACCATAAAATATTAAATAATAGTTTTATATATAAACTATTAATATACAATACTTATCAATGGAATTGAAGACCAGGCAGGACGAAGGTTTTAAATACATAGAAACCGATCCGGGTAATGAAACCACGCTTCTGTTACTCCACGGGCTCTTCGGCGCATTAAGCAATTTTAATACCATTATTGAGCGATTTTCCGGGAGCGCCAATGTTGTGGTACCCCTGCTGCCCATATTTGAGTTGCCATTGAGAAAGCTATCCGTTACAGGCCTTGTTGATCACGTTACAAACTTTGTTGAGTTTAAGAAATACAAGAAGGTCAATTTGGTTGGGAATAGCCTTGGAGGGCACGTGGCTATCCTGTATGCTCTGGCGAAAGCTGAAATTTTAAGGTCAATGACTCTAACCGGGAGTTCCGGACTTTTTGAAGCCCCACTTGGTAGTACCTTTCCAAAGCGGGGAAACTATGAGTTTGTTCAAAGAAAGACCGAGTCCACATTTTACGATCCGGCCGTTGCAACCAAGGATCTTGTTGATGAAGTTTATGATATAGTAAATGACCGAAACAAAGCTATTCGTGTCATCGCGATTGCCAAATCTGCACTAAGACACAATGTTGGTGAAAGGTTGCATTCAATAAAGTGCCCGGTTCTTTTAGTCTGGGGTAAGCACGATACTATTACTCCGGCCTTTGTGGGTGAAAAATTTCACGAGCTTCTGCCAAATTCCAGGTTATATCTCCTCGACAAATGTGGCCACGCCCCCATGATGGAACATCCAGAAGAGTTTAACCGCCTTCTATATGAGTTTCTTACTCAAATAGGCGAAGTAAAGTCCTAGTTCCTTTACTATGTTCCACGTGGAACAGTTAACCGACCAGAACAATTTGTTCCACGTGGAACAAGGAGAGCTTTGGTGATCAGGTACCGCGTACACCAAACAAAACCGATGACACGTTGAGCTACGCCGACGCCAAGAAAGATTCTAAACTAAACATATTTCACTTCACATTGACTAGCGATTGGAATAGAATTGATGAGTCGGTGAGCCACAACAAGAATTAGAAAAATAACACTGTCACTTCGACTAACGCCAAGTGAGGGGTAAAGAGACAAAAACGTACTAGGATGTAGGAAGTTGAGCCAACTATCTAGGGCCCCAGTAAGAATTTCATTGTCATCTCAAATAACGTAACGCTCAGTGACGTGTACCAAGAAGGAACAACACCGAGAAAGTCGATTCCGGGTGCTTCTTGACAGAGTAATCCATTTTATTCGCCTCAAGCTATGTGCTTTAAATGCAGTAGAGAAGCTTCGGGCCTTAGGGCGCCAGGACAAGTGACCTAGGTTTCGCATATACGAAATCCAGTGATGATGGCGGTCCCTAAGCGCTAACATACCACACAAAACACTGATTATCAGTCAGATACAAATATTAAACACAGGCGTGGAGGCTAAACTGAAACCTTCTACAACTAAGTTATATTTGAAGCAAATATCAGCGAAATGCAAACCCTACAAACGATAACATTATCTCTCTTCATAGTTGTCCCTTGGGCGTGTTCTGAAAAAACAGCCACATCAAAAGTCGGCACGGATTTCAGAATCGAAATACTGGATAAAGGCGTTGAATCCATTCTTTCCAAAAATGTCGAAATCACAACCATAGCACGTGGATTCAATTGGTCAGAGGGGCCATTGTGGCTAAAGGACCAACAAGCGCTACTATTTTCAGATGTTCCCGAGAACAAAATTTTTAGATGGTCAGAAAAAGATGGTCTAACTGTATGGCTTGAACCATCTGGCTATACGGGTGCCGATAGTATTGATCGTGATGGATCAAATGGACTCCTGCTTGACAAGACAGGTTCTTTAATTCTTTGTCAACATGGCGATCGTAGAATTTCAAAAATGGAATCGCCCATCGGTCAGCCATCATCCTCATTTGCAGTGATAGCGGACAAATGGCGGGGTAGAAAACTAAACAGCCCAAACGATGCCGCTTGGTATAATGACAATATCTATTTCACCGATCCGCCTTATGGCCTCCCAGGTGAAGATGAGAATACAGAAAAAGAAATTGGATTCTCCGGTGTGTACAGGATAACACCAAAGGGACTGGTCATTCTGGTAGAAGATAAACTCACAAGACCAAATGGGATTGGCTTTAACGCCGCAACGAATTCGATGTATGTAGCAAATTCCGACCCCAAAGACGCCAGATGGATGAAATACCAGCTAAGCTCAGGAAATATAGAAGAAGGTAAAGTATTGTATGACGCTACAGATCAGGTTAGCCTATATAGTGGTCTCCCGGACGGACTCAAAATTCATCCATCAGGTTATGTATTTGCTACAGGCCCCGGAGGAATCTGGGTTTTTTCACCAGCGGACGTATTAAGTGCACGCATTTATATTCCACAAGCAACATCCAACTGTGCATTTGATGATACCTTCAGTCATCTCTATGTGACAGCAGACAGCACAGTGATCAGCATCCCTTTGATCACACCGTCGGAATAATAATAATGTGCATTGCAGCAGAAGAGAAATATTAAAATATCCGAAATCAAAACGAGCCTGATGAAAATGAAAAAACACGTTGTCACGACCCTCCTGTTCTCTCTTTTCTTTTCTGCACAATACGCACAGTCAGTAGACAAAGTGGAGCCACCTAACTGGTGGACAGGCATGAACGACACACATCTTCAATTGATGGTATACGGAAAAGAAATCGGTTCACTGAAACCAACCACGACATACCAGGGAGTAAACATCACAGGATCCCACAGCCCACAGAATAAAGACTATTTGTTTATTGATGTCATACTTCACCCGGAAACTAAACCCGGCGACATTTCAATTTTACTGAGCAAGGGATCTCAGGAAATACTCACCATACAATACCCGATTTTAGAGCGCGAGACAGGCTCTGCATTAAGAGAGGGCTTCAATACGTCTGATGTGATCTATCTGATCATGCCCGATCGTTTTGCAAATGCAAATCCATCAAACGATAATGTAGAAGGAATGCAGGAAACAGCTAACAGATATGAATCATTGGGCAGACACGGCGGAGATATTGAAGGATTATCACAACACCTCGACTATTTTTCTAATCTCGGCGTCACTGCATTGTGGCTAAATCCGATACAGGAAAACAACATG